>JAIFKY010000287.1:0-2159 GCA_020049345.1 Anaerolinea sp. | reverse complement strand
GGAATAGGCAGACAGGCACGTTTGAGGTGCGTGTGCCGTAAGGCGTGGAGGTTCAAGTCCTCTCCAGCGCACAAGCAATGAAAATCCCCGATTTTTTCGGGGATTTTCACTTTAAAGGGCTATGAAATAATTAAACTGCAACAGGTGACGGCGCCCTCGGCTTTTGCCAGTTCATCGACAGTCACGGATTGAACTTTGTACCCACGCGCTTCGAGTTTGGCGCTTGTTTTTGGAAATGCTGTGGGGAAAATGATCTGTCCATTCACTGCAAGACAATTTGCGGCGAATGGTTCAGACGGATCTACGATGATCCAGTCGAAATCTTTGAAGTGAAAATTATCCACCCATTTGGGGTTGATGAGCAGGGTCTTTTCATCCACCTGTGTGACGGCGGTTTTTAGATGCAGGCAGTCGTGCATTTCTACGCCGATTACTTTGTAGCCGTAGTTGTCGAGCAATTCTTGCATTTGATTAATGGCTGCGGCATTGCTGCGGGTGGAGATGCCAACGTAGATATTTCTGCCAAGCACAAGCACATCGCCGCCATCCACTGTGGCGGGCGCGGTGACATGAACGAGCGGACGGTGGGGCGCCAAAGCCTGGATGATGGATTCCGTTTCAGGTTTCCGCGAATCAGCCCCAGGGCGGGTGATGACTGCCACTTCGGGCAAGATGAAGGCGGCATCCTCCACAAAAACTGAGTCGGGCAAATCCGCTTCGGCAGGCAGTTCGATCATCTGGCATCCGATCTCTGCCAGCGCGCTGACGTATCCTTCGTGCTGTGCGCGGGCAACCTCAAGGTCAATGGGCGTACGGTCAATGTGGGTAATCTCGCACTCGTTAAATCGCGGGCTGATCTTGCGTGTGATGGCAATTGTCATTTTGTGGTTCTCCATGTGGGCAATGTTAATGCTCGGTTCTTTTTTATGCAAGGATTTTTACTCGCAATTCCCCGATGGTACAATTGTAAAATATCCTATAATGGAGGCGATCTTATGTCTGTGGTTTTTCCAAGTGAAGAATGGCTGAAGGGACTTGAAGTAAAACTCAACTCTGATGAAAAATATAGTGGAATTGCAAAAAGTTGGGAAGGGGATTTATTCTTTCGTATTGATGCTGGTGGAAATTTGAAAGAGGGGATTACGTTCTACCTTGACCTGTGGCATGGGAAGTGTCGAAAGGCTGAATACAAGCCGGATGCTTCTGCCCATCCCAAACCCGCTTTTACGCTGACGGCATCTTATGAAGACATCACCGCCATTTTGACAGGCAAGTTGAATCCCATGACCGCCATGATGACAATGAAACTCAAGGTGCAGGGCAGCATGGGTTACATGATGCGCAACGTGCCAACCGTGCTGGATTTTGTTCGTGTGGCAACGGAAGCGACGACGGAAATTTTATAGCCTGTCGAAGGTCGAAAGTCAAAGGTTACAGACCTGAACCCTGGACTTTTGACCTTCGATTTTGACCCCCAATTCTATGCAACCCATCCTAAAAATAAATCTCACAACTGAAATAACCGAGGATTTTGTCATCCCTAAAGAATGGGAGCATGACTTTCTTGGCGGCGCATCGCTTGCGGCGCGGATTTTGTTTTCGTCATTGACGAAAGACCTCGATCCGCTATCGCCTGAGTCACCTTTGCTGTTTCTCAACGGTCCGCTGACTGGCACTTCGGGACCGACAACGGGTCGCTTTGTGATTTGTGGAAAAAGTCCTGCGACCAATCTGTGGGCTGAATCAAACATCGGCGGTTTTTGGGGACCCGAACTCCGCAAGGCTGGCTACGACGGTTTGTGGATTACGGGAAAAGCTCAAAGCCAGTCCTATCTTTGGATCGAAGACGGCAGGTTCGAGGTTCGCAGCGCAGCGAATGTTTGGGGGAAGGATATTTATGAGTCGCAGGAAATTGTCCGTGGGGAAGTCGGAGTCAAAGGGGCGCGAGTAGCGGTGATCGGGCAGGCTGGAGAGCGCGGCGTTTTGTTTGCGTCCATTGCCTGTGATCACGGACGCATGGCAGGGCGCACGGGACTCGGCGCGGTGATGGGGTCGAAGAATCTTAAGGCGGTTGCGGTATTTGGCAAAAAGAAAATCGAACTTGCAGACGCAGAGCGTTATTCTGTTTTGCGTTTTGAAGCCAACCGTACGCTCAAGCA
>JAIFKY010000104.1 GCA_020049345.1 Anaerolinea sp. | reverse complement strand
AAGGCGTGGAACTGGAACGGAAACCGATGGGAGCAGGCACAGCCGCACACGCGCCCATTATTATTGAAGTGGATAACGAGAATGTCAAAAAGGATGTTGATAAACTCGATATTGAAATTCCCGTTCTGACACCGCGCATTTACCGCGAATACAAACGGCTTGAAGACCTTGCGCTTGATTCCTTTGACAACAAGAAAATTGAATATAAAAAGTTTTCCGAAGCAGAAATGCGCGAGATTATTTTCAAAGATATTACAACGGGCGAAATTAATCACAGCACAACTCTTGATTCCGCCCTTGTGACCGATTATCGAAGCGTGATTGGCTACTTTGCCCAAGTGATTATGAAAGATTTACGTCTTGTCAGCGGATACGATATTTTATACGGCAAGGTGAAGGAATTTATCGGGCAACATCTATTTACTTCGCTTGTGGATATTGACGATCTGAACACCATTCGCAATCTTTCCGAACTTGAAGCAACCAAAACGATTATCGAAACTTTCAAAAAGAAAATTAACGATTTGACCATACAAGATAAAGGAAGCGCGGAGATACGCGACTACATCAAACTCAGGCAAACCCGCCCGTTTGTTGTCAAAGAACAAGGTTATCTCATGGCGCAAAAAAGCGTTTTCAACAAAATCGTTGGAGACAGCCACCTTGAATTATTGTTCGCATCTTTCCTTGAAAGATGTGGCGACATCATTTCCTATGCCAAAAATTATTTTGCTGTGAATTTCAGAATTGATTACGTCAATGCCGATGGAAATATTTCAAACTATTACCCCGATTTCATTGTGAAAACAAGTCCGAAAGAAATTTATATCGTTGAAACCAAAGGACTTGAAGATTTAGACGTTCCGCTAAAAATGGAACGTTTGAAAAAATGGTGTGAAGATATAAACGCCGCGCAAAATAAAATCCGTTTCGATTACGTTTTTGTCGAAGAAGAAGAATTTGAAAAGTATGCACCAAGGTCGTTTGACGAATTAGTCAGGAATTTCAGGAAGTATAAGAACTAAGTCTGGAGTGTGCCAAGCGCAAGGCATAAGCCCGCCCCCTCTGTCCTATCGGACATCTCCCCCAAAATCAAAGAGCGATTTTGGGGGAGAACATGACATCGAAAGTTTTTATGAAAACTAAATTCCTTTTCAAATCCAGAGTTCTTCCTCCTCCATTTTCGGTTTTTGAAAATGGGGGAGGTGGCGAAGCCGGAGGGGGCAGCGCTGGCAAGCGCAGAGCATAAGATCCGCCCCTCTGTCCTATCGGGCATCTCCCCCAAAATCAACCCCGCAAAAGCGCGCGGGGCAAGCGAGCGATTTTGGAGGAGAACATGGGAAAGGAAGATCGCCATCCTCTAAAGGAAGATGTCCATCCAACAAAGGAGGATTGCGGGCGAACTAAGGAAGATAACGGGCGAAGTAAAGAGGATTGAAAGCGAAGTAAGGAAGATTGCAGGCGAAGTAAAGAGGATGAAAGGCGAAGTAAGGAGAATTGCAATCCAACAAAGGAGGATTGCAGGCGAACTAAGGAAAATGTTGTCAACAGGCGGGAAACCGCCTGAAATCCATTGAAAATGCCAAAAAGGAGATAAAAATGGCAAAAGATCAGACAAAACGCATCGCACCCGCCCAACAGCAAGCCGACCTGGACGCATACACGGCATTGCAGGGAATCGCCACCTACGCCCCTGCCAACGCGGCCTATGCCAAGATAGCGGTCACGACCAAATACACGGCGCTCAAAGCCGCGCAGGATGCAGAACTCGCCGCGCAGGTGGCGCTGGCAACCGCCCGCGACGCCGCAGCCGCCGCCGAATGGGATTTCCACAACACCATGCTGGCTGTCAAAGAACAGGTCATCGCCCAATTTGGCAAAAACTCCGATCAAGTGCAAGCGTTGGGCTTGAAGAAAAAATCCGAATACAAAGCCCCGGCCCGCAAGGCAAAAGCCGCGTAACGTAAGAGATTGTTTAATAATCCCGCTTTTTTGACCACAAAGGCACGAAGTCTCAAAGACGCGAAGGGAAAAACTTTGTGGCTTTGTGTCTTGGTGACTTCGTGGTGAAGTTATTAAACAGTCTTTAAGGGTTTACAAAAAAAATAAATTCCCTCACTTGTTACGGAATGATGTGATTGCGAGGGCGCTCTTGTTCTTCGCCTAAAGCAATCCCCTTGAAAAAATACGGGGATTGCTTCGCCGCCAAAAGGCAAAAGCGGCGGCTCGCAACGACATGAAGGAAGTTAATAATTTACAAACCCTAAGTCAATACCATTTTAAAAGGACTCTCAGGCTGAAAGGCTTGAGAGTCCTTTTTACACTTCGACTTCGCTCAACGCGGGCTTTTTACTTGTTACTCATTACTTGTTACTCATTACTTTTTCATAATACACAAACGCGGTTTCTCCCGGCTGCTTTGGCCAAGTAAAGCGCCTTGTCTGCAAGTTGGATGGCAGTATCAAAACTTGCCCAGGGTTCATCCGCGGCGCTGGTTACACATACCAGCCCAAGGCTGATGGACAACTGCACCACTTGATCCTCGCTATAAATGGTTTGGTTTTCAACCCTCGCGCGAATGCGCTCCGCAAGTTTACCGGCTTCCGAGAGGTTTGTCTCCGGCAGGACAATCGTAAATTCATCGCCTCCATAACGCCCAAGGTAATCAATCGCGCGTAAATTTTCGCGCAGAACTTGCGCCATGCGTTGAATGGCAAGATCGCCAATGGCGTGTCCATAACGATCGTTGATTCTCTTGAAATGATCAATATCCAACATGATAACGGATGTAGGGTGGCTGTAACGGTGGGCGCGTTCCAATTCACGATCAGCCACAGCAACCAGTTGGCGGCGGTTCAGCGCGCCGGTCAAAGAATCTGTTGTGGCAAGCCGTTCCAGGCTGGCTTCCAGTTGTTTGCGCTCGGTAATATCTTCCTTAATCGCAATATAGTTCATGACTTGACCTGTATCATCCTGAACAGGAGCAATTGTCGCGGATTCCCAGTACAGAGAACCGTCTTTGTGCCGATTATGAAACTCGCCGCGCCAGATTTGTCCTCTGGTAATGGTCTGCCATAAATCCCGATAAAAATCTTCAGTTTGTTGCCCTGATTTCAGGAAGCGGAGATTTTCACCTTTGACTTCGCTTAACAGGTAGCCGCTGGTATGTTCAAAGCGCGGGTTGGCATACTGAATTGCGCCCTGGGCATTTGTAATCATCACCGTGTTACCGCTTTGCTCAATTGCCAGCCAGAGTTTGCGAAGTTCAAGATTCTGCGCTTCCAATTGCACCTGATATGTATGCAGTTGCGCCTCAGTGCGTTTGCTTTCAACAACGCTCCAGATGACATCGGCGACATAAGAAACCAGCATCACATCATTTTCATCATAATCTGCGGGTTTGTTGCCGATGCCCATAATGGAAACAATCTGACCGTTGCTTATGGTGGGGACCACCAATTCCCGTTTAACTTCCGCATGACCGGGTGGCAATCCTTTACGATGAGTCAGCGCGGAGTAATCATTATGAATCACAGGTTCCCGTTTTCGAATGCAATCCACCCAAACCCCAGCCTGATCCAGATCGTAGTGCATTCCCTTGCCTTCCGCATGACAAAATTCCCGCAAGGTGCGGCTGGACCAGGCTTGCAGTGATAGCGTTTTCTGGTCGTGTTCTATAAAATGGTAAAAGCCGATTGGGCTGTTGGTTAGCTCGCCTATTTCGTCCAGAGACCGCCGCATGAGTTCTTCGAGCGAATGGGTTGCAGCGTATTCAAGGAGGCGCAGACGCAGTTGCAGTATTGCTTCCGCGCGTTTGCGCTTGGTAATATCACGCACAATGGATTGCAGCGCAGGCTGTCCCTGATATTCAAGCGGCGCGGTTGTGACCTCCGCATCAATGATGGCGCCATCCAGAAGGATAAACTTCTCTTCGAGCAAAGGCGCCTGTTCCCCCCGCGCTAGAACATTCGCAATCCTGTTGGAGGCGATGGAGCGATAATCGGGATGCACAACATCCAGCACGGCTTTGCCGAGTAATTGATCTGGATGCGTTGCCCGCATCAACCTCAGCCCAGCGGAATTGATCAGGGCAAACTTACCGTCAAGAAATACAAAAAGCGCGTCGGGCGAAAATTCCACCAACTGGCGGTAGCGGGTTTCACTTTTTTGCAGGGCAATCTGCTGCGTTTGCAATTCCGAAAACAGGCGCTGATTTACCATCAGGAATAGTCCAAATGCAACCGCAAAGAAGAGTACCTGATAAGCCAGGAACATCATTGTGTCAAATGTGCTGTTAGCCTTGAGCAGATCGTTTCCTGCCGGTTCGGTCAAGTTAAAGTAAATCCGCCCCAGGCTGACCACAGAAAAAGCAATGAACACCCAGCCAATTTTTCCTGTCATAGGACGCATCTCGCGGCTAACTCGATGCAGCATTAACCAAGCGATCTGCGCATAAAGTATGATTGCCGCAATGGAGAAATTGACATTCCGCGCCGCCAAACTGGGTTGAACAAATGCAAAATAAGCATGAATCGCACCGGACACAAGCAGGAGCAAAACATTGTGATATTGATGGGTGCGCCGCTCAACAAATTCTTCCAAACCAATGTACAGCAACGTGGTTGCCGCTATCGGTACTGCGCTGCCACCAAGGACAATGGATAGCCAATTAGGAATAGCGCCGCGCAGCGCAATAAGCACAATCGAAATGGTTTGCATCACAAAACAAGCCAGCCACAAACCAATCCCCTGAAAACGCCGGCGATTTTGTTGCCACAATAAACCCGCCACGATCATGCAAACGGCATAGGTGAGTACTTGGTTCAAAATCAGGGTTTTCATGTCAATGATGTTCATAGTTCACACTCAAATGTTACCGCAAGATACATAAATTTTTTCGATTATAACGCCTCTGCAAACCCATAAATTAGCGACCTCATCGCTTAATACAAAAGACCTCCGAGTTCTTCGAGAACTCGGAGGTCTTCACTTGTTACTTCTTACGTATTACTCATTACTTATTACTTCGTTCCCACAACTCATTCGCGATCATCTCCTGATCCACGGGCGTCCTGTCAATTCGCACGCCCACCGCATTGTAAATGGCGTTTGTGATCGCGGGTGTGGTTGGGATACTGCACACTTCTCCCACGCCCTTCGCGCCGTAAGGACCCGCTTCCACTGGATGCTCAACGACAATGGATGTGATCTCAGGCGTGAGCATAATTCCAGGCACGCGATAACGCGCAAGATGATCTGTGACCACGTTGCCGTTCTCGACGATGAATTCCTCGGTGAGGCAGTTGCCAAGTCCCATCATCACGCCGCCTTCGATCTGTCCCTGCAAGCCAAGCGGATTGACCGCCATGCCCACATCGTTGGCTGAGATGACTTTCAGCGCGCGCACTTCGCCCGTCAGCTTGTTGACTTCGACCTCAGCCGCTTGCACGCCGAAGGAGAAGGCAAAGTGCATGTCGCCGCCTTCGCCGAGCGGTTTGGTCTTCGGCGCTTCATACTCGTAGCGCACCAGCGGATTTTTTCCTATAGCTTTCATTTCTTTGTAAACTTCAACCCATGTCATCGAATGCCCGTTGACATGCACAACGCCATCAACGAAGCGAATCTGCTCAGGCTTCACATCATATTTCTCCGCCATCGTGGCGGTGATCTCATCACGCAGAGTCTTTGCGGCGTAGCGCGAAGCGTTGCCTGTGACAAAGGTCTGGCGTGAAGCGGTTGTTGGTCCGCCGTTCGGGGTCAAGTCGGTATCCATCACCAGCACGCGCACTTTTTCGGGCGCGACAGCCAATTCTTCGGAAACAATCAAACGCATCACGGTCACAAGTCCCTGCCCAAGTTCAGCGGCTGAACTGCGGACCTGGAATGTGCCATCTTCATAGAGTTCCACATCCGCGCCAGATTTATCGGGAGCGCCGCCGCCCAACCCCGTGTTCTTATAAGCCGAAGCAAAGCCCCAAGCACGGACAAGGTTCGAGTTATCAGGTGTCACGCGCGGCTTGAATAAATCTTTTTTAGACAAACCTGAAACCTTCAACATTTCACCTTCAACCCGCTCAATACATTCCATCAAGCCAACCGACTCTTTCAATTCCTGTCCTGTGTTGGTGATGCTTCCAACATGCAGCGCATTCATGCGGCGCAGTTCAATTCGGTCAACGCCCAATTTTTCAGCAAGCATGTCCATCATCGACTCAACCGCAAACGCAGATTGCGTCACGCCAAATCCGCGGAACGCGCCCGCGGGCGGATTGTTGGTGTACATGGCGTAGCAATCGGCGCGGACATTCTCCACATCATACGGACCTGCCGCGTGCGTGGTGGCGCGGGTCATCACCTTTTCGCCGAGCGACGCATACGCGCCCGTATCGCCATACAGTTCGGTATCCACCGCAACGAGGCGGCCATTTTTCATCGCACCCATCTTGACGCGAATCTGCGTGGCATGTCGCTTCGGGTGTACCAGCAAACTTTCCTGACGGTCAAAGAGCAATTTCACGGGGCGCTGAGTCACGTTCGCAAGCAGCGCAACATGGATCTGTCCCATGATGTCTTCCTTGCCGCCGAAGCCGCCGCCCATCAATTGCCCCACCACGCGGACACGGTCTTCGTTCCAACCCAACGCGCGCGCAACCTGTGTTTTATCCTGATACGGAATTTGCGAACCGACATAAATTTCCATGCGACCATCGGGCAGCGGCACGCCAATACTGCACTCAGGTTCGATAAACGCGTGGTCGGTGGTTGGCGTGTGGAAGGTGTGTTCAAAAACCAAATCAGCTTTCGCAAAACCCGCATCCATGTCACCCTTGCGGACTTTGATATGCTTGAGCAGATTTCCCTTCTCGTGGATTTGCGGAACGCCGTCCTGACGAGCCTGAACTGGATTCGTGATAACAGGCTGGAGGTCGAACTCCGCCTCAATCAACGCCGACGCTTGGTCGGCGATATCCTGAGTCTCGGCGGCAACGATGGCGATTGAATCCCCAACATAGCGCACCCGTTCACCAACACCCACAATCGCAGGCCAGTCGTAAATAACCAGTCCATGATTGTGCTCGCCGGGGATATCTTCGGCAGTTAGAACCGCCACTACGCCAGGAAGGGCTTTGGCTTTGGAGACATCGAGTTTGGTTAAGAAGCCATGCGGAATCATCGCGCGACGGGCTTTGGCAAACAACATACCGTCGAAGGTCAAGTCATCAGTGTAGATTGCTTTGCCTGTCACCTTCTCCACTGCTTCGGGGCGCAAGTGGCTATGACCGACTGTTTTATGTTCGTGAATTGAATCAGGAATATGCGTCGGCTTCTGAACGGCTTCGCCTGTCCGCAAAGCCTGAGCCGCGGCAAGGATGGCATTCTCAATCGAAGGATAGCCCGCGCAACGGCAAAGTGTATCCTTGAGCGCAAAACGAATATCCTCGCTGTTTGGATTCGGGTTGCGCTTGAGCAAGGCATACGCCGTCATAATTTGTCCGGGGATGCAGAATCCGCATTGGACTGCGCCTTGCTCCACGAATGCTTCCTGCAACGGGTGCAGTTTCATTTCTTCGTGGACGCGTTGCGCAAGCCCTTCGATGGTGACGATGGTCTTGCCATCCGCGCGCTCGGCGGGATAGACACAAGACATCATCGGCTCGCCATCCACAAGGACGGTACACGCGCCGCACTCGGCTTCTTCACAGCCAATCTTTGTGCCGGTAAGATGAAGGCGCATTCGCAAGAGCGAAGAAAGAGTCTCGCCAGGCTTGGCTTCCAAAGTTTGTTGTTTGCCGTTAACTGTAAGGTTGATTTGATTGTTCATAATAGTTTCCTTAATAAATGGAGTCGAAAGTCTCCTGACTTTCGAGGTCCAACGACAGGAGTCGTTGGACTCCAATTCTTAGCCTGCTCTCACCCACGCGGCATCCAGCACATCTTTGAACAAGCCGCCAACAATATGTTTGCGATAGTCTGCGCTGGCGCGGCGGGCGCTGGTACGGAATTTGGCTTGACCGAGCAGGGCTTCGAGTGCGAGAGCGAAAGTCTCTTCGGTAAAGGATTGTCCGCGCAGGGTTGCTTCTGCTTCGGTGGCGCGGAACGGGATGGGTCCGCCGGGGCCGACGGCGATGTGAATATCTTTTACGACATCCCCTTCGCGCTCAAGCCAGACCGCACAATTCAAAATAGGCAAAGCCACACCCTGCGGACGCATGATGCGTTTGAAGCAGGAGGCTTGATGGTTCTTGGTAAGTGGTAAATAAAAGCCAACGATGATTTCTTTGCCTTTATCGAGCGCGGATTTGCCGGGACCAGCAAAGAGCGAAGTGAAAGGCATTCGGCGCATTCCCGCAGGGCTGGCAACTTCGGCTTGGGCGTTGAGCGCGGTGAGTGCGATGGTTCCGTCTGCGGCGGGAAGGGCGTGAGCAACATTACCGCCAAGCGTAGCCGTGTTGCGGACTTGCGGCCCGGCGATCAAATTCCCAGCCTCGACCAATGCCTGGGCATGAGTCCCAACCAAAGGGTCGAGCGCGACGCGATTGACTGCGACGGCGGCGCCGATGAAGAGTTCATCGCCTCTCACTTCGAGCAGTTTCATCTCGTGGACAAAGGTCAAATCAATTAATGTGTTAACGGGGGCGTGACGGCCCTGTTTCAAATCAAGCAACAAGTCTGTCCCGCCCGCAATGGGCATGACAGAACCAGATGCAGATGTGAGGGCTTGAATTGCTTCCGAGATGGAAGCGGGGCGTTTGTATTCTTGCCAAAGGTTCATAGTGGTTTCCTCTTTCTTGCTAAGCGGCGGTACTTTTCGATGGGACGTTTTGCGCCCAACGCCGCTGCTGCATTCGCACGCGCAGCGACCACCGAACCGATGATGTATTTTACTACTCGTACTAAAGTAAAAATAGATGGCAGTCGTGTTTGAAACGCGACTATGCAGCTTCAGGGTGAACACCTGCCATTAATAAACCAAGTTTTGCAGGGGTGGCTTCTGCGCGCGGGACAATATCCATGACCTGCCCTTCGTAGATGACTGCGATGCGATCAGATAGCGCGAGGATTTCATCGAGGTCTTCGGAAATGAGCATGATCGCCACGCCTTGCTTACGCTGTTCCAGCAATTGGTCGCGGACGTATTCCGTCGCGCCGATGTCCAATCCGCGGGTGGGTTGCGCGGCAATGATGACTCGCGGCGTGCGGAAGATTTCGCGTGCCAGGACAATCTTTTGGATGTTGCCGCCCGAAAGATTCTTGGCATGGGTTTCGCGCGAAGGCGTCTTAACATGGAATTTTTTGATCAATGCATCGGCATGTTGAGATATCTCGCGCAGATTCAGAAAACCGTAACGCGAGTAGGGCATTTTTTCATGCTCGCGCAAAATCATATTTTCTGCAACTGTGAAATCCTTGATCATGCCGTCGCGCATACGTTCTTCGGGAATGTAGGAAAGCATTCGATCTGTGATTGCGGCGGGGTCGAAGCCGGTGATGTCGGCGCCTTCCAAAATAACGTGCCCGCCCGTTGTTTTTCGCAAACCGGTAATGGTTTCAGCCAGTTCGCGTTGACCGTTACCTGAGACGCCGGCGATGCCCAAAATTTCGCCTGAGCACACATCAAGGCTAACTCCGCGCAGACCCGGCGTGCCGCGATCACTGCCGCAGGAGATGTTTTTAATTTCCAGTCGTGGACCGCCACATTCCACCAGTCCACGGTCAGGGGTAAAGCCAACCTCGCGTCCGACCATCCAGTTGGCAAGGTCTTGTTTTGTAGTTTCAGATGTGAGGCGCGTGCCAATCATACGTCCGTCACGCAAAACAGAAATGCGCTGACTAATCTCAACCACTTCATGCAATTTGTGCGAGATAAAAACCAACCCATGCCCATCTCTGACCATTTGATTCATAATAACAAATAATTCATCCACTTCCTGCGGGGTTAAAACTGCGGTTGGTTCGTCAAGGATGAGCAATGCCGCGCCGCGATAAAGGGCTTTGATGATTTCAACGCGTTGTTGCTGACCCACGGATAATTGCCAGATGTAAGCAGATGGGTCGATTTTAAGTCCGTAAAGATTGGCTAATTCGATAATCCGCTTTGAGACGCGGTCGAGGTCTGTCAGCACGCCGCGGGAGGATGGCAATCCCAACGCGACATTTTCGGCCACGGTCATCGTCTGCACCAGCATGAAATGCTGGTGGATCATGCCGATCCCAAGGTTGATGGAATCATTGGGCGATGAAATTCTGACCGGCTTGCCGTTGATTAATATCTCACCCTCATCTGGATGATATAACCCGTACAGGATCTTCATCAACGTACTTTTGCCCGCGCCGTTTTCACCCAACAAGGCGTGGACTTCACCGGACTTCACGTCGAAATTAACGTGGTCGCTGGCAAGCACACCGGGGAATCTCTTGGTAATGCCGCGCATTTCCAGACTTTGAATACGATCCCGTCCAGAGGGAAGTTTATCGGTTTCAGTCATGGGTGCCATCCTAAAAATAACAGAGAGCGTTCTTTCGGGGGCTAAGCCCCCGAAAGAACGCTGAAAAGTTACAAACTACGGAAGAGTGATCTTGATGCTTCCGTCAATGATGCCTTTGATGGTCTTATCAGCCAAAGCCTGAGCGTCAGCAGGCAGGGAGTAACCAGAGTTGAACTCGATGACCTGTCCGCCATTGGCGAGGTTGGCAGTGAAAGACTGTCCACCAAGGGTGCCTTTCTGAATGAGAGCGATCATCTCTTTGAGCATAACTTCCCAATGGTATACCTGGCTGGCTACCACAATGGAAGGAGCAAGAGAGGCCTGATTGGACTGGGTACCGAACCACAAAGCCTTGGCTTCTTCGGCTTTACCAATAGCGCCAACAACCATCTGGGCAGAGCCGGTCAAGACATCGGCGCCAGCGGAGATGTGGGTGGTGGCAGCTTCAGAAGCAAGCGCTACATCTGAGAAGGAGCCGATATAATTCACGTTAACTTTGACATCCGGGTTGGTCGCCGCTACGCCAGCCGCAAAACCATCAATATAAAGTTTTGCATCGCCGGTCTCAATGGGTCCAACAACGCCGATAACGCCGCTCTTGCTAAGCGTTGCAGCCAACACGCCGTTGACATAGCCGCCTTCCTGAGACAAGGCTTCGTAGGCGAAGATGTTGGGCTGTCCAAATGTATCTACCGTGGTACCCCAGGCGAAACTGGTCTTGGGGAAGTCAGGGGCAATTTCTTGCAGAGAGGAACCGTACTGTGAGCCGTGGGCGATGATCAGGTCGAAGCCCTGAGTGGCGTAGTCACGGATGGCGGCGGCGGCATCATCCACAACAAACATGCCTTCGGAATAAACGAATTCAAATTTATCCGCGCCCATTTCTTTCTGAACTTTGACGAGGGCATCATACATGGATTGACCAAATGCCAAATCGGTAGTGCTGCTGGGCATTACGACAGCCACACGGAATTTAGCGGCGGGGGCTTGGGTGGCGGCAGTACCGCAGGCGCTCAAAACAAGCGCAAAAGCAAGAACAAGGGTAACAAACCAGGTAAACTTTTTCATCTTCTTCTCCTTATATATGGGTGGATGTATTTTTTTCGACGGAAAAATTAATTCCGTTTCGAAATTCAGGTTCGCATGTTCAGCCGATATACCACCTCCTTTTCATGAATTAATCGCCCCGCTCAAAGGGTTTCGACAACGCTGACGGAGCGCGAACTTTTGATACTGTGGCAACCAGAACTAAAATCGTAACAACATACGGCATCATCACCGCAATATCTGAAGGAATGGGAATGCTCAAAACCTGCATCCATAGTTGAAGCGAATTGATAAAACTGAATAATAACGCGCCGCCTAAAACGCCAATGGGACTCCACGCGCCAAAGTAAACCAGAGCCACCGCAATGAAGCCTAATCCACTGGTCATGTTTTGCTGGAAAACATTTAGCAAAGCAATGGACATGGATGCGCCTGCAACTCCAGAAAGTGTTCCACCAAGGATAATGGTGAAATATCGAATACGAGCCACATTCACGCCAAGCGAATCCGCTGCATCTGGGTTTTCGCCAACCGAGCGAATTTTCAATCCGAGGGTTGTTTTATTCAATACAAACCATGCAAGGGGCACCAGCAGATAGGCAAGATAAACCAAAATATTTTGACTAAAGAAAATTTTTCCAATACCGGGAATATCGCTCAGACCGGGGATGTAAATTTCAGGAAAACCTTTGACCGTTTCCACAGTTCCCATCAACTTTTGGAAGAGCAAGTCGCTCATTCCCAAGCCGAAGAGATAGAAACCAATACCACTGATGCCCTGTTCGGCATGTAAGTTCACAGTGACGTAAGCCATGGCCAAGCCCATCAACGCGCCAACAAACATGGCGGTCAGCAAACCAAGCCACAGGTTACCAGTTGTCAAGGCTACATAAAAGGAGGCAAAAGCGCCTAAAAGCATTTGCCCTTCGACGCCTAAATTAAGCACACCACTTTTTTGTCCAAAGGTCTCGCCAATTGCCGCAAATAAATATGGAGTAGACAGACGAATGCCAGACGCCAGAATACCGATCAAAACAGTGGTGGTAAAAAGGTCTGAAATCATGAACCTGCCTCCGCTTGCTGGATTTTTGTATCGCCCACTCCCGCAGGGGGCGGGGGAGTGTCATTCTCGCGCTTGGCAACCGCCTCGCGTTTGCGCTGTCGTCTTTTGCGTATAATTTCACTGCTGACCACAAAGACAACCACCAGCCCGTTCAAGGCAGTGATCAAGGCTGAAGGTACCTGAACTACCCGTTGCATTTTGTTTGCGCCCACAAGGAGCGCGCCAAATAAAATTGAAGCGGGAATGGTCAGAAGCGGATGCAAGCCTCCAAACAACGCGGCGACGATCCCGTTGAAGCCGGCGCTTCCCGTGAAACCAGAAGAGGAGCCGTCTGTAATCATACGATAATTCACACCGAAAACCTGAGTCGCGCCAGCCAGTCCTGCAAAAGCGCCGCTCAAGAGCAAGGCAAGCACCATGTAACGCTGAACTTTAATGCCCGCATAACGCGAAGCATGTGGATTCTGCCCCACCGCGCGGATGCGATAACCCAGCGTAGTACGCCACAAAAGGATGTAAACCAGAACGGCAAGGATGACCGCGATCAAAGCGCCGAGATGCAAGCGCGTGGGAGCCAAACGTGGCAGGCGGAAAATTTCCTCCAAACGCGCAGTTTGCGGAATTTGCGAAGCCAATTCCGCTTGAGCCGGATCGATCATCGGCCCGCGCAGGAGGAAGTTCATCAACTGCACAGCAATGGCGTTCATCATCACCGTGCTTAAGATTTCATTCACCCTGAAATAAGCTTTGAGCACCCCCGGAATACCGCCCCAAATTGCCCCGCCTACAAAACCCGCAAACATGGAAAGGGTAATCGTCAGCCAGCCGGGAAGCCCGGTAAAATTCAAACCAACCCAGGTTGCCAGAACTGCGCCGATGATCATCTGCCCTTCGCCGCCGATGTTGATCACATCGCCGCGAAATGAAATACAGATGCCCAATCCAACCAGCAACAAAGGAGTTGCTTTAACGAGTGTTTCTGCAAAGGCATTGGAATTTCCAAAAGCGCCATCCCAAAGCGCGGCATACGCCACAATGGGGTTGACTTTGAGGAACAAAAGCATCACTGCTCCCACAGCAAGCGCCGCAAGCGTGGCAATCACCGGCAGTAAAGCGTCAAAAAGGGTGTCCAGTTTTTGTCGCATCAGGATATCATTCTCCTCAGAATCAGATTTGATATTCAGAACACAAAGAATGACAAGCGGGCTAATTCCACGCTTGCGCCAAACTCAAGTGCAAAAACGAGTCGTCAAAAATATTCACGCCTAAGGCAAGGGGTAAGTTGTTTTTTTCGTAAAATATGGTCTGTAATTGCAAAATTGCCCTGCCCGATTCGCCGCTCAGGAACTCGTGCGCGTCAGCTTCCAGCACAGTGGAGCGGATGTCAGTCAAAACAAATGATATCTTTTGATGAAAATATTGCTCGAAGATGTCGCGGATATGAAGTTTGCCGTCTATCTTTTCGATTGGTTCGCAAAGCAGTGAAAATGGAATTACATTATCCGCCAAAATAACAGCCTGTTGATCTGCATAAAACAACCGCCGCAGACAAATCAATTCCTCCCCTTCTTCCAGCGCCAGGACAAGCGCCTCTTTTTCTGTGGCAGGTCTGCGTTCCATCGAAAGAAAACGAATAGACGGTTGATAGCCATTCCCTGCTATTAACTCTGCCAAATCCCACAAGTTTCCAAAATGGGCGCTGGTTTCATGTATATGCTCGTTGACGTAAGTACCGTCCCCTTGTTTGCGAAGAATAAATCCATTGGCGGCCAATTTGGCAAGTGCAGTTCGCACTGTAGCGCGGCTTACCCCCAATTCGTCAGACAATTCACTTTCCGAAGGAATACGGCTTCCAGGTAAATACACGCCGCCCCGAATTCGTTCGAGAAGGATTTCATCTACCTGATTAGCAATGGACTTCGACTGAAGTATGCGCATGGTATGTGAAAAATAAAAGGATAGTCGTCTGACGTTTGTTCATTTGTACCATAATTCACATTGAAATTCAAGAGCCAATTTTTTCATGCAAGTTGTCTGACATAAAAGCAAACGTGTTGCGCATTCCGTTTTGAAAGTTCATCACTTCGGAATGCGCAACACGTTACAAGATTTCAATCAAAATAAAACTGTTTTATTTTCCGCGTTCACCGCGGATGTAGGGATTACCCAATGCCGCAGGCGCACCGATACGTTTTCGCATGGCTTCGCGTGAACCGATCACCAGGACGACTACAGTGAAAAGATACGGCAGCATTTGAAGGAAGAAGCCGAGATATGGGTTGTAATAAAAAGGATTCGCAAGTCCAAATAAAACAAGCGGACCTTGAATATCCAAAATCAGGCGGCGAAGCGCGCCAAATGCGTATGCGCCAACCGCCGCGCGGATCGGATCCCACTGCGCGAAAATCACCAATCCAATTGCGATCCAACCTTGTCCGCCTGTTGTCAACTCGCTAAACCAACCCGGCGAAACTGCCAGACTGATCGTTGCGCCTGCCAGCCCAGCCAACATTCCACCGACAAAAACATAGAAATAGCGCATACGGAAAACGTTGATTCCCAGGGCATCCGTTGCAGATGGATATTCACCGACTGCGCGCAAGTGCAAGCCCGGCCGTGTACGATTTATGTAATACCATGACAAGGGAACCAGCAGGTAACCAAAATAAACAAGTATGCTCTGGTTGGTAAAAAATATCTTGCCAATGATCGGGATCAAGGTAAGCAATGGGATTGAGAAGTTTGGCAGAAGTGAAACCGTGCCAGCCTTGCTCAAACCTTCGCCTAATACGAGGCTGATGCCTACGCCCAAAAAAGTGAGGGATAGCCCGCTGACAACTTGATCGGCTTGCAGCGTGATCACAATGAATGCATGAATCTGGCTGATAAGCCCCGCAAAGAGCATCGCTACTATCACGCCCAGCCACGGATTGCCCGTTGCGATGGTGGTACTAAAGGCGCTCATGGCGCCGATCAACATCATGCCTTCAACGCCAAGGTTCATCACGCCGGAACGTTCAGCGAATAATTCTCCAATGGTTGCAAACAGCAGAACAGTTCCACTTGCGATGCCTGCCTGTAAAATGATCGTAAAGTCCATGATTATTCCTCACCGCGTGAAATAATAATTCGATATCGCAACAGAAAATCACTGGCGATAAGACAGACGAGAATAATACCCTGGATCATTTTCGGAACACCCGAAGGTTGGATCTCGCGACCTGCCAGGATCAATGCTCCGAATAATATGGAAACAAATATGATCGCCAACGGATTCAATTTTGCCAGCCACGCGACAATAATTCCCGTAAAACCGTATCCTGCCGCGATTGGCGCAGTTTGCAAACGATGGACAACACCCGCAATTTCAGACATGCCGCCCAAGCCCGCCAGCGCGCCGGAAAGCATCATGACCCAGATCGTGTTTTGCGTGATGTTAATGCCCGCATACTGCGCCGCGCGTGGATTATCGCCGATCAAGCGGATTTCATATCCCCAACGACTGCGGAAAATGATAAACCACAAAACGATTGCGGCTATGATCCCAATCAGCAATCCAAGATGTGTGGTCAACCCACGGACTGCCGGGAAAGTCTTGGAGAGTTCGAGCAAGCGCGGTAACGAGGCACCGTTTGGAAATTTAGGAGACATTTGGAAGCCGCCCTCTGTCCATACGCCGAAAATCCAAAAGTTTACCCAAGCCACTGCCACATAATTTAGCATCAACGTGCTGATGATTTCATTTACATTGAATTTTGCCTTTAGGTAGCCTGGGATAAATCCCCATATCGCGCCAGCCGCCATGCCCGCAATCATCATCACGGGAATAAACACCCAGCGTGAAGTATCAGCAGGCAGAACAGGGATGAGCACAATTGCGCTCGCGCCGAAGGCTCCCATGATGAACTGCCCTTCCGCGCCGATATTCCATAATTTCATGCGAAACGCCACCGAACACGCTAATGCCGCCAAAATAATCGGAGTCGCTTTTACGATGGTGTCTGAAATTACGCCAATATCACCAAATGAAGCCTTGGCAATATGTTGATAGGAACGAAGCGCATCGCCGCCGGACAACGTAATCAAGATGCCGCCCAATACCAAGGCTACGATAAGCGCGCCAAAAGAAACCAACGCGGGATACCACGCAGGCGGTTCGCTTAAACGAGGCTCAATACGAATACGGAATGGCATTTTTTGTTTTACAGTCGTAGATTCAGTCATTGTGCAACGGCTCCTTCTTTTTGGATTTGGTCGAGCGGCGTGCCTGTCATCATCTGACCAATCACATCCACCAAGCCCTCGTCTGTTTCGCCACCCTCAACCTTTACCTCGCCCATGATCTTTCCTTCGTAGATTACATAAATGCGATCACTCAGCGAAAGCAATTCTTCCAGTTCTTCAGAAATGAGCAGGACGGCCGCGCCCGCTTCGCGCTGGGCAAGCAACAGGCGTTGGACTCCTTCGATCGCGCCAACATCCAACCCGCGGGTTGGTTGCACCGCAACCATAAAGGCGGGCAGTCCGGAAATTTCACGCGCCAGAATCACGCGTTGAAGATTTCCACCTGACAACAATCGAACAGGTGTGGAAACACTGGGAACAATAATGTCATAAGCCGTTTTAAGTTCGTTTGCGAGCCTGGTTGCAGCTTTCATATCCAGCAAACCATTATGTGAAATTGGTGGTTTGCGGTAATTCTTCATGATGACATTATCTGTAATGCTAAGGTTTGGCGCGCTGCCAACATGCGTACGATCCTCTGGAACATACGCCATGCCATGTTGAATACCAAATAATGTATTGCGGTTGCTGACTTTATCTCCATTCAACAGGACTTGCCCCTGTTTGCATTGGCGCATTCCTGAAATGACTTGTGAAATTTCACTCTGACCGTTGCCAGCCACGCCAGCCACGCCAACAATTTCACCAGCGCGAACATTCAACGAAACGCCGCGCAAAGCGGGCAAACCTTTATCGTTCTCGGCGTAAATATCATTAACTTCCAAAACAACACCTTGCGGGTTGCTTGGCTTTTTGTCTATTGAAAAAACAACTTCGCGTCCCACCATCAAACGCGCCAACTCCTGGCGCGAAACTCCCTTGGATGGCACACCCGAGGCAGTGCAAACGCCGCGCCGCAAAACACTCACGCGGTCGGCAATGGCGCTGACTTCCTGCAATTTATGACTGATAAAAATAACGGATTTCCCCTGAGCAATCATGGCGCGCAAGGTAACGAACAAGCCTTCAATTTCCTGCGGCGCAAGCACGGCGGTCGGTTCATCCATGATCAGCACATCCACACCGCGATAAAGCATTTTAAGAATTTCAACGCGTTGCTGCTCTCCCACCGAGAGCTGCCAAATCTTTGCGCGCGGATCCACCTTCAAACCAAAGCGTTCGCCAAGCGCCGCAACTTTGGCGTCATATTCAGGCAGGCGCAAAAAGAAGCGCGGATCGTCCAGTCCCAGCAAAATATTCTCAGTGACCGTTTGCGATGGCACAAGCATGAAATGTTGATGCACCATACCGATCCCTGCCTGGATCGCATCACGCGGCGAGGAAAAGACTTTCGGCTCCCCGTTGACAAAAATAGTGCCTGCTTCCTGGCGGTACAAACCCGCCAATACATTCATCAAGGTACTTTTTCCGGCTCCGTTTTCGCCAAGCAAGCCGTGTATCTCACCGTGCAACAACTTGAAATCAACGTGGTCATTTGCCAGTACGCCTGGAAAGCGTTTGACAATTCCACGCATTTCAACAATAAGTGGTACTTCAGATTTTGAGGAGGACTGTTCGGTCACTGGATTGCTCCTGCGGTAAAGTCTATATAGTTCTCACAAAAAACGCTTTACAAAAAGGGCTAGAACCCCAAAGGAGTCCTAGCCCACAAGTCAGTTAATGTTATTTGGGAAGCTCGGCGGTAATGCCTTCAGCCCACCACTTCATACAAACGTCCACGGTACAAGGCAGTCCGAATTCAGGGAACGCATCGAGGTCAACCTGTTCGAGAGCCTGACCTTCGGGCAGAACTACATTGCCCTTGTTGTCGTTGATGGGACCGGTGAAGACATCAAAGCGGGTGAATTCGCCGGCAAGCATCTTGGCGAGGGTTTCTTCAACCATGGCGATAACTTTAGGATCGAGGTCCTTTACGCCGGGCTGCATTTCCTGACCTTCCATGAAGCCGTACAAGCCAAGAGCGCCGGTTTCAGCATCGAAGTAATCCCAACC
>JAIFKY010000153.1 GCA_020049345.1 Anaerolinea sp. | reverse complement strand
GCCTCCCGCTCTCCAACGGAAAATTCACCTACCCCGATTTCGTCGCCCTGCTCAACGACGGACGCATCTTCGTCATCGAAGTCAAAGGCGCGCACCTGCTTGCAGATGCGCAGGAAAAGAAAAACATCGGCGAATTATGGGAAGAAAAAAGCGACGGCAAAGCCATCTACCTCATGGCGGTCAAGCCTGATGGAAGCGGCGAGGTTTACAGGCAGATCGAAGAGAAGTTGAAGTGATATTCCTTTCGTAATTTCTATTTGTATGAAATCTTCTTATTGTAAGAAGAAAAACAGCCCACATGATAAGGGCTGTTTTTCATTAAGATATTTCCAATCTATCGACGGCATTTCTCAAATCTTCTCCACTGGCTTAGCATTACGTACCGCTGTGACCGAATGATTTTTCGGCTGCCTCAACATATTTTTCATTCGCTCATGGTATAGGTTGATCTTAACTCTCTTTTTGCATTGGCAAGCACCTTCACCCAACGCGGATGTGTGGTTCCCTGCAAGGCAGACACCACATACCCTGCCGCCCAAGCCCGAACATCCCCACCCAACTGCCAATAATCGGTCAGATCGTGTGCAGGTGGAATGATGGATTCAATGCGCGGACTGATCGCTTTCAAACTGGCGATGTATGCGCGCCCTTTATCTCCCGCCTTGTCATCATCATGCACCACGAATATCTTTTGGTAGCGCGTCAGCATTGCCAAATCGAGCAGATCAAACTTGGATTGCGCGCCGCCAATCGTGCCAGCATCGCACAAGTCCATGCAGTTCTCCCACAGGATCATCGTGTCCCACTCGCCTTCGGTCAGGATCAACACGGGACGATGATCCATCAACTCAACGCGGAACAAAACCGACTTCCCGCCGCGCGGACCGCCAAACTTGACATCGGGCGCGCCGTCTTTTGCTGTCCACTTCGGGATATATTTTCCCAGCGTGTCATTTTCAAGCGGACGCCTGATCTTGATGTAGTGCGGTTCATCCTTCCACAACCCAGGGATAACAATTCCGCGCGGTAGCCAGATCTTCTTGCCCTCCATTCCCCAATGCGCTGGATCATCGAAAATATTATGCGGGTTGTACCCAACGTGAAAGGCGCGGGCAGTCTCTGGAGATAAGCCACGCTCCTTGATGATGTATTCCATCACAGAATCGTTGAGGTTCTTCTCCGCGTATGCAATAAATTCCGCAGCGCGTTTTTTCCATTGTGCAGGCTGAACATATTGTTTCGGCGCTGGAGCAGGCATCGGTTTTGAATCCTGCGATCCTGTCCATTCAGATAACTCCTGCAAAGCGGTCTTGAAATCCACTTCCTTCCAAGCCATGTAGAACGAAATGACATCCCCACCATTTGCGTCGGATGGACAGGAGGAATGGCATTTCCATTTTTGCTCACTGTCATACACCACAAAAGAGGGACTGGAACGATCCCCAGCATGACGCGGCAAGGGACAGGTACTGCGCAGATGATGCGCGTCAAACTTCGCCCCCGCTTTTTCAGCGAGGGTAACCAGTGAAATATGTTGCCGAATACTATTCAGGTCGGTCATTGGTGCTCCTTGAACTTCGTCAACTTTGTCAACTTAATCATCGATTTTAAGTGTGTCCCCCTCCGACCCTCTGACATAGTGAAAAAGTTGACGAAGTTGACAAAGTTGAAATAAAGGCTCAATTCTCATCAGTTTTCATCGTATTGAGTGAGATTTCAGGCACTTTCGGACTTTACTTAGGTCGGTCATTGGTTTTCATTGAACTTCGTCAACTTTGTCAGTGATTTTGACTGTGTGGTGCCAAAACACCCTCTGATGTAGTGACAAAGTTGACGAAGTTGACAAAGTGGAACCGCCTCAATCCTCGTTGCCCTCATCTTCATCTGGCGCAACAGGAACATCAGACCATTTCCAGGCATTGTCGGGAGCCTGACGTCCGCGGGTATTGAGGATATGCTTGGTGAGTTTGCGGCGCATGCGGTCAATCATGGAAGGGCTAAACCCTATTTCCTTTCCCATCTTCTTGATCTCCTTCGGACGCAAGCCATCAGGATTTTCCTTCAATACATCCTCCAGCCACTCCCCACATTCATCCGCCTCGGTAGGCTCACGATATTGCTTTGGCGCACTGGCGTCCCACTTCAATTTTGCGCCTTCGGGATACACAGACTCAAAAGTAAATCCCAGCGGCTTTGGATAAGCGCCGAGGTTGCTCTTGATCACCTTCAACTCGCGCGCATCGTTCGGGTCGAACTCCGCTCCCGTCTGCACCACCCGCAGACTCATCACCACCCGCGCCTGCTGCGTGATGTATCCTGAACCGCTCAGGTCTTCCATGCCAAAGTCCACGTTCATCATGCGGTTGCCCATCGAGGGTTTGCGGATGTGATGGATGAGCAGCAAGCCGCAGTTCGCCCAACCCGCCAGGCGGATGAGATACCCCACCAGCGAGCGCAGGTCTTCGACATTGTTCTGTCCCCTGGTGTGAACCGAGGAAAGCGAGTCAATGATGATCAGTTCAGGCTTGAGATACTCCACCATTTCAGTCAGGCGGTCTTGATACTTCTGCAAACCCAGGTCGATCATCTCGCCCGAATCAGCAAGCATCGGGAAGAGCTTCTTCTGATCCATCTTGTAGTAATTGGCACGCTCGCGCATGATCTGCGGCACCGCTTCGGCATCGACATAAATGATGTTGGCGCCGGGACGCATGATGGGCGCACCATCTGGAAAGCCGATATTGTGGATGATGCGATAGGCAAAATCCAAACCGACAAAGGATTTGCCGCTGCCCTGGGACGCGCCGAGGATCGAAAGCAGTCCGCGCGGAATGTGATCCTTCCAGACCCATTCGATGGGTGGAAGATCAGGTCCAATATCGTCCAGCGACCGGATGGTGGGAACATAGCCAGGTCGCGTGCCAAGGATGGCTTGAATGACCTCCTTTTGATTCGGAAGACCCGATGTGATCTTATACAACTCCTCCTGCTCACATCCCACGGCGGCAGAGTTGATCGCATTCCAACACGCCTGCCAGGGCTGGGCGAAGAAGCGTAGATTGGCTTCCACCGGAAAGCCAGCCAGGCGATCCGCGATATATTGAACTTGCATGCGGGTTGTCAGCATGGCTTCCCCTTTGCGTCGCAAAATAAAATGCGCTCGAAAACCGTGCTAAAATATTCAGACATTGTTGCCCACGCATCATCCCGTTCTTGTGCCGCCGAATTGCCCTCGGCGGCATTACTGTTTCTATTCATCTAATCCTCCACTGCCTTTTCCAGATCCTTGAAGTCTGGCTTGATATAGATCTGTGTCGTGTTGAGATTCCCATGACCGAGCAGCTGCGCCACCTTCTCGATCCCCACCCCTTTGTTGGTCAGGTTCTTCGCAAAACTGTGACGCAGCACATGCGGGGTGAGCTTTTCAATGTCCGCGTCCTGACCATACCTTTTCAAAACACGCTGCACGGCACGACCCGTCAGTCCTTCGTCTGTTGTGCTCTCAATAGATAACCAGAGCCTTGAACAATTGGTTACAGGTCGTACCTTCAACCATTCATTCAGCGCCTCACGTGCGTCCGCGTTCAAAGGCACAATGCGTTCCTTGTTGCCTTTGCCCTGACGTACCAGCACCTGTCCTTTGCGTTCGGAAATTTCCAGGTCATCCAATTTCAATGAGATCGTTTCACTCAGGCGCAAGCCCGTGTTGAGCATGAAGGTCACGATCGACATATCGCGCCTGCGCGTCACCCAGCGCTTCGGGTATCTCAACTGCGCGAGCTGCACGTCCTTCTCCATCGCGCGTTGAAGTGCATACTGCTCATTCTTGTCGAGCCACTTTGGTGACTGGACCGCCTGTTTGACGTACTTCATCTTCGCGGCAGGGTTGGAGGAAATCCTGCCGCTTTCGATGCCCCAATTCATCAGGGAGGAGAGCGACGCCAGTTTGCGGTTGACGGTGGTGGCTTTGAAGCCCTGTCCATTTTGCAGATAGGAGCGGTACTCACGCACGTCGCTCGGCGTGACATTCTCCAATGCGAATTCTTCGCGGTTGTTTTTCGCAAACCAGTCCATGAACAAGCGCGTATCCGCAACGTAGCCGATGACGGTCAGCGCGGAGAGGTCTTCGTTTTGAAGGTGGGTTTTGTATTCATCAAGCAGTGTCATGGGTTACCTACCGCCTTTCCTTGGGTTGAATTTCTTTTCGATCTTCTTCCACGGACGCTGACCCAGTCCAAGTTCCTCGGAATACGAGAAGAGTCCTGTCAGCATCCAACTGACCGCGACACAAAAGTGTCTGGTGTATTCATCTCCCACACCCTTTCCCATGTGCGAATCTGAATAGCTCACCTTCACCCAGAAATCGGAGCGGATATCCTGAAAGTCAGGGATGTAGAACATGACGCTCAACCCACCGCCACGGCTAAATCCGTGATGACGCAGGAAAACATCCCAGACGATGCGCGTCATATTGTCACGAAACATGATCATCCCCATTTGACCACTTCGCTTTTGCATCCAATTGAGTGCCTGCTTGAGTTCCACCAGCATTTCCTGATTGGCAGGCAGTTCCAGATAATGGCGCAACATCCAGACAGAAGCGTGGGGCAGGATGGCATATTTCACTGCATCGCTATCGCGATAATAAGAGGCTTCATAGATGAACAATGCCAGATTGAAAAAGGTCATCAATTGTTTTTCGGGTGAGTGCGCCTTCTGAACCGCCTCAACACTTTCCAGATATCCGTTATAGAAGCGATCGACATACGACGGAATTTTCCTGATGCTTTGCACTTCGGAAACGACTGGCGGCGCATCGGTTTCCTTCTCTTTCACCTTGATCGCTTTCAAGGGCTGCGCAATCTCAACCGCCGCAGACAGATCCTTTTCGTTCAGGTCCGCCACAGTGATGTATGAAATACGGCAGTTCAACTTGCCGCTTGCCTCCACGCGTCCGAGCGCTTCCCCCCAATTCTGGATGGTGCTCGGCGCATCATCGCCAGGCAGGTTGAACACGAACAACATGTCAACGGGTTGCTTCTGGCTTCTGGCATACTCCCGCCAGCGTTCGAATTTTTCAACCGCGCGCCATAGATTGTTGCGCGGCAGTTCCTGTTCCACCTCCACAAACAGGCGCGTATTGGGGCGTTGGATCAAAACGTCACAGCGGATGTTTCGTTTTCCCTGATCGAATGAAATGACCTTTTCCAGATTGGCTTTCCAGTTCATCTTGCGCGCGAGGGTGTGTATCCACGCCTGTGCAAAACGATGCTGCCAGGCATCTACATCGCTCAATTCCAGTACGCGTGTATTGGCGTGGGGATCAAGCAGACGCAGTGCCTGCGCGCCAAAAGGTGTCAACAGATATGCCTTTGGCGGTCTGCCTGCTCTGTCGATCATCCGCATCGGGACGGAGTTCAGGAAAGGCAGCAAGCCGCCTCCTGGGCTGACCAGCCATCCAAATGCAGAATACACGGGACGGTACTCCTCCCCGCTTTCCAGTTCCGCCAATTCCTGAGTGGTCATACCGCACTCCTGGCAAGTCATCAAAACTTTGGCGCGTGTCTCGACATGGTTCAGAGCGTCAAGCGCCCGCTGCAGTTGCTCTTTTTCTCGTTTTTTTTGTTCTTGCATATCCTTTACCTTTTACCTTTTCAAATCCGTGAAATCCATACCCGTGACAAATACCTGCCCCATATCCCTTCTAACT
>JAIFKY010000192.1 GCA_020049345.1 Anaerolinea sp. | reverse complement strand
CAGCCCACAACGTCCGTGAATTCCTTCGAACAAGTCATGGCTCAACAGGGTATTGTCGGGGACCCGGTCCATCAGGCAACGCTCGAAGGCGACAACGTCGTAAATTCCTTTGCCCACATAACTTCCCTCGCCGAACAAATCCTGATAGACATCAGAAACTGCGCGGGAGTAAAGATCGAGAGTTACATCTCCCGAATAGACACGGGTAAAAATGGAACGATTTGCCACGCTGGGACTCACCTGCACCCGCGGCTGGATCACCGTGTACCCGCTGATCAGGACGCCTGTTTCAGGGTCGAATTCGGCGCGGTTCAGCGGATGGGCAAGGATGCCCGCCAGTTGGCGGACGCAATCGCGCGGCATGGTGGTATCCGCATCGAGCGTGACCACGTAACGAACCGAAGGCAGAAAACTTAAATCCCCAAACTGAACAATGAAATCCCTTCTTTCCTTTCCACTTAAAAGGCTATTGAACTCGACAAGTTTGCCGCGCTTGCGTTCCCATCCCATCCAGCAGCCTTCATTGGGATTCCAAATGCGTTCGCGGTGGAATAAATAGAACGGATGAACTTCATCACTGCCATATCGCTGATTGAGCCACTCGATACCGTCCTTCGCCCTTTGCAGGAGGTCTGTTTCCCCGGGTAACTCCTTTTGCAGGGCATCGGTGAAATCAGTCAGCAGGGCAAAACGGACGTTGGGATCGACGTTGCCAAGATAATGATTTTCGATTTGACGCAGGAGCGAATTCAATTCGGTGTCGTTTTTTAACAGCGAAGGGATGGTCACCATCACGCTGAATTCGGGCGGTATGCCATCCCGAAAATCAAGCCGCGGCAGGACTCGCGGCGGGATGAACTGGACAACCAGCCAATTGACCAGATCCACTGCCACGACAGAGGCAGGAAGCAGGGTCAGAAAAAGGGCGAGGAGGATTTGCCAGACCGTGCCGTTTGCATGAAGGGAATACCAGACCGACGCCAAACACAGCGCCGCAGTCAGGAAACCAATCCCGCCCAGATAAACCTTGATCGGATTTTGAGTCAACCACCGACGCAAACGGTTTTTATATGGAGCAACGTAACCAATCCGCGATTCGAACTGTGGACGTCCGCGATCAATCAGGTAATAGCCGATATATCGTCCGCGTGGCTCGGTTGCATTTTCGGAAAGATTCAGAACCTCTTGCGCTATCTCAACCTCACTCAAACATGAGCCAAGCGCCAACTCCTCGACAGCCCCACGGTAACGGTTGCGCGTGTCGAAATCCATGCGGGAGTAAATTTTCGCCGGGTCACTGCGTAAAATATTTTCGACCACGCTCACGGATTCAAAAAAATCATTCCAGTTTTGGGTTGCCAGCATCCGCAGGCTGAGAATGCAGTTGACTACTATGGATGGGTCGTCATCACGGGGCTGGCTGCGCCTGTCTTCGGGCGCATCTGACCAACTGACGGCTGGCACGGATGAAAACTCCAGGTGCGTGATGCGCGCCAGCATATCCATGAGGGTTTCCAATATACTCAACCGAAGCATGGCGGCAAGCGCCCAAGTCTCGCCAATTTGTAACGGCGTTACGCTCTGGAACGCCCTCACAAAAGTCATGATGTGTTCCATTTCCAGGCGGCTGCCCTGTGTGCTGGCAAGCGTGAAGGCAAGAGCGTAAATGCGCGTCGTTTCCAACCCGTCGAGATTTACCTTCGGCAGGCGGAAATAAAAATCAGGCGGGACATCCTCTCTCACTTGGCGAAGAGCCTGTTCGATGATGTAGAAATTATCCAGCACCCATTCCGCTGTGGATGAAATCCCCGTCTCGTTGTGACTGGTCTTCTCGAAGTGACGATGCGCTGACAGGAGGAACGCCTCCAATGTCTTGAGGCGCGCAGGAAGCGGACTTCGCCTCCAGTTCACTTCAACCGAAACAGAATGTCGCGCCAGATTGGAAGCAAGTTCCTCCAACCAATTGCTCTGTACGGCGAACTCGGCTTCCGCTGTTACGAACGGGGTTGCAATAGACATGGTTCAATGTCCCCTGGATTCACGTGCGGCGATCTCAGCCAACGTCTTTCCAATCTCCTCCGCTGATAAATCCTGCATGATCAATAACGAGGTCGCCCCGTAGGCGATGAAACTCGTTGCGATGCTCCCGTAGGTCCAGCGCCCCTCGCTTGAACGTCCATGCGCCACCAACATGACCAGATCGGCTTCCTGTTGCTCGACCATGTCGTGAAGCGCTATGGTCACACTGTCGCTGACCGTCAACTCGATTTGTGATTCCACTCCCTGTACTGACAATTGCATTTGAATCCCCTCGAAATAATGCGCCGCCGCACGATGATTGCTTTCCACGATCTGCGCGATAAGTTTCGAGTCCTCCTCCGAAAGCGGAAAGTGGTCAGGCATCTCAGGTTTGCGGATGACCATGCCCAGGATTAATCTCGCATTGTGGGATTGCGCCAGATTGACCGCAAACGGCAGGATATATTCCGCCCGCGCCGAGCAATCCAGCCCTACGAACAAGCGGTTATATTGCATTGGGACAAGGTCAGTTTTGGGAAATTTGTATGCCCGAACCAGAAGGGTGGATTTGAATGAACGCAGAATTATTTTTTGCACCACGCTGCTGACATTCCAGCCGCTCAAGCCGCTCCGCCCGTGTGTGCTAAGGATGATCAATCCAATATCGTTATTGTGCGCAAAATCGATCACGCAATCGGCGGAAAGCCCCTCCAGAATCACCGTCTCCACAGTCAGGTTGGATTCCATGAGTCGTCGGGCAATGCCGTCAAGGTATATCCCCGCCTCCCGTTTCTTTAAATGCCACTCAAGCGGATCTATCGTCTGCTCCGCCCCTTTCGCTCGCGAAGGTTCAACAACATGCAATAAAGTGACTCGGGCATTGGCCGAAGGTGCAATTGCCAACACATGCGGCAGGACACATTCTGCCAACACTGACCCATCCAGAGGAACAAGAATATGGTTGATCATGACACCTCCAGCCATGAGAGCGTTTAGAACTCGTGTAAAAACAACTTCCTGATTTTAGATTTCTTTTCGCTGGCATTCGGCGGACTGAAGTCCTGCTTCAGTGCGTGAAAGTCGGTTTCAACCGACTTGGAATTCCAGCCGAAGAGAGCGTTTAATAACTTAACCACGAAGTCACCAAGACACAAAGTCGCAAAGTTTTTCCCTTCGAGTCTTTGAGACTTCGTGCCTTTGTGGTCAAAAAGCAGGCGTATAAAACAGTCTCTAAAGGGTTTCCGTGAATCGAGCCGGTGGCTTAGTTTGTGAAAAGAGCAAAAAACCAGTTGCATTCAATAATAGTCAGGAGGCTATTTAACTTAAAGAATTCAGTGCTATTAATCATTATAAAGATTAATTTACACAATTCAACACTTCGATGTATCCTCTCAATATTTCGGGGTAAACAGGTGGCAGTCACCTGTTCTCGAAAGGATATATGGCAATGGAGGATAACTTGCTGTTTGACTATTATCCGTCACCCAAACCTCAGCCGCGAATTTCGCTCTATACCAAATCTATACCCAGTGAACTCCCTTTTTCTCTACAATCGAACCAATCAAGAAATTTGTTTAGAAACTTGAAAAGTTTTCACAGGAGAAAAAGCATGAAAAAAATCGTCACCTTTTTAATAACCCTTTTGCTGGCAGTTGCCCTCGCGGCTTGTTCGGCAGGAGCATCAACCACACAGACTACACAAACCACCAGCGGAGATTCTTCCGCGGTGACAGTTCCAGTTGTCGCTTCGGCGGCCGAGGCGCTGACCACAAAAAGCGGAACGCACGATGCGACAGGTGATTACACATGGGATGCCGCATCTGCCATTCCCATCACGTTGAATGGCAACACCATTTCATCCGATGCGGCCAATGTCAAGATTAATGGCAGTACCGCCACCATCACTGACGCCGGGACCTACAGCCTGAGCGGTTCGCTGACCGATGGACAGATTATCGTGGACACCCAGAGCGAGCAAGCCGTCCAGTTAATTTTGAATGGCGTTAATATCAGCAATTCAGCCAGCGCTCCAATCAACATTGTCAACGCCAAGAAAACGATTCTTATTCTGGCTGACAACACAGAAAACATTATTTCCGATGCAACAATTTATGTTTTTGCCAACTTGGAAACGGATGAGCCCAACGCGGCCATTTTTAGCAAAGGCGGGCTGACCATCGCCGGAAATGGTTCGCTGACCGTGAGCGGAAATTACAACGACGGCATTGCCAGTAAAGACGGTCTAGTCATTGCCAGCGGAACAATCACTGTTACGGCTGTGGATGACGGCATCCGTGGTAAGGATTATTTGGTGGTCAAGAATGGCAGTTTAACGGTCAATGCCGGCGGGGATGGCTTGAAATCGGATAACGAAGAAGACGCCGCCAAGGGCTATATTTCCATCGAGAATGGCGTATTCAATGTGACCTCTGGCGGGGATGCGATTACTGCACAAACTGATGTGCTGATTACTGCCGGCGATTTCACGCTGACCAGCGGCGGTGGAAGCGCGGCGGGCGTGAGCGACAGCGTCTCTGCGAAGGGAATCAAGGCAGTTGCCAATCTCAATATTGACAGCGGTTTCTTCACCATCAACTCAGCGGACGATGCCCTGCACACCAACGGTAATCTAGTAATCAACACTGGAACTTTTGCCGTGACCGCCGGCGACGATGGTATGCACGCAGACGCGACCCTGACCATCAACGGCGGCGATATCAACATCACCGAATCTTATGAAGGCATCGAGAGCGCGGTCATCACCATCAACAATGGATGTATTCATTTGACCGCCAGCGATGATGGTCTCAACGTGGCGGCCGGCAATGATGGTTCTGGGATGCAGGGACCTGGCGGCAAGCCCGGCGGCGGACAGGCGGATACATTCAACTATACCGGCAGTAACTATCTTTATGTCAACGGCGGTTACATTGTTGTGGATGCGCGCGGAGATGGCGTGGATGTGAACGGCGCCATCGAAATGACAGACGGGATTCTGCTGGTCAACGGTCCCACCGAGAACATGAACGGCGCGCTCGATTATGACAGCGGATTCAAAATGACAGGTGGCTTTGTGGTCGCCGCTGGAAGTGCGGGGATGGCAATGACACCGGGTTCCTATTCCAGCGTGAACTCTGTCCTCGTCTACCTGACCAGCTCACAGCCAGCCGGAACGTTATTCCACATCCAAAACAGCGCCGGGGAAGACATCCTGACCTTCGCGCCGAGCAAGGATTATCAGTCAATCGCATTCTCTTCGCCGAAACTGGTGACAGGTGAGACGTACACAATCTCTGTGGGCGGTAGTTCCACCGGAACCGTAACGGATGGTTTGTATCAAGGCGGAACGTATTCTTCCGGCACAGAGTTTGAGACATTCACTGTTTCGAGCGTGGTCACCACCGTTGGCACAGGCGGGCGCGGAGGACCTGGGGGACCCGGAAGACCGTAATTTGTAAGCAAAGATGCCGCCAATTGGCGGCATCTTTGCTTGCGCCTATACAAAAAATAAACCACTCTCTCGCGCATGGGGGCTATTATCAGAACATCGGACAGACTTGCGCCGATAGGAGACTTAGCATGAATCACACACCGCAGACGACAACACAAACTCAACTGCAACCCTGGACACTTCCGCAAACAACCCTGGACTGGTACGCTGCGCCGCGCAAACTGGAAACTGTGGCTTCCAATTT
>JAIFKY010000243.1 GCA_020049345.1 Anaerolinea sp. | reverse complement strand
GTAATCATCGGCAAAACAAAATTCACGAATATTCACTGGCATTAAGCGGATTTTATGGTTTGCTTTAATATCGTAATGAGTTCATCGGGCATGTAGGGTTTTAGTAAAAAACCATTTGCGCCGTGATTCATACATTCATCTCTGACGTTTGAACCGGAAGACATGACCACGCACGCGCGCGCCGTCTCTTTTGTGCTGCGGATGGTATCCAAAATATCAAAACCGCTTTGATGTAACAGATGCACATCCAATAAAAGTACGTCTGGTTTTTCACGGCGCACAGCGGCAGGCACATCGTCGTCAGCCTGCAATGCCACTACGCTGAATCCCTCCATTTTTAAGAGGGTTGTCAACAACGAGACCATGGTTACATCATCTTCTGCGAGTAGGACTTTTAGCTTTGTCATTCTTCTTTGCTTTCGTTGTGTTGGATTTTTTCTTGATCGGTTTCTTGACTTGCTTTTTTACAGGTTTCGCTTTTTCGAGCGCGGCATTAATCACATCTTCCACTGTTTCGGCGAAGATGAATTTCATGGAGTTTCTGATCTCTTCCGGCACATCATCAATATCTTGTTCGTTGCGCTTCGGCATGATGATGGTTGTCAGTCCGTTGCGATGCGCCGCCAGCACTTTTTCTTTGACGCCGCCAATTGCCAAAACTTGACCCCTTAAACTAATTTCTCCGGTCATGCCAATTTGCGGTTTTACCTTGCGCCCGGTGATCAGCGAGACCAAAGAGGTGGCCATTGTCACGCCGGCTGATGGTCCATCTTTGGGCTGTGCGCCAGAGGGGATGTGCATGTGGATGTCGTACTTGTTGAAAAATTCATCTGCTATGCCCAGAGACGCGGCGCGTGAGCGGACGTAAGACAAAGCCGCGCGCGCCGATTCCTGCATCACGTTTCCAATTGAGCCAGTCACCTGAAATCCGCGTCCGCCGGGCATGGAGGTGGTTTCGATGAAAAGAATATCGCCGCCAAAGGAAGTCCACGCCAGCCCCGGCACCACGCCTGGAATGGAGATGCGCTTGTTTAGTTCTTCAGAGCCAAAGTAAATTGGATGGTCAAGATATTCATCCAATAGTTCCGGCGTAATGTCAGATTTTTCGATCTTGCCTTCTGCAATCTTTGTGCCAACCTTGCGGCAGACAGCGCCTATTTTCCGCTCCAAATTACGCACGCCCGCTTCGCGCGTGTAGCGGCGGACGATCATCTTCAAGGCATCGTCTGTGAAAGAGACTTCGCCTTCGCGCAAACTGTTCTCGCGGATCTGGCGCGGAATCAAATAGCCGCGCGCGATGGCCAGTTTTTCGTTTTCGGTGTAACCCGAAAGGAAAATAAGTTCCATGCGGTCGAGCAATGGGCGCGGAATGGTCTCCAGCGTATTGGCGGTCGTGATAAAAAATACCTGCGAAAGATCATACGAAACTTCGAGGTAGTTATCTCGAAATTCGCCGTTTTGTTCGGGGTCTAAAACTTCCAGCAGGGCTGAGGCGGGGTCGCCGTGAAAGTCATACGTCAACTTATCCACTTCATCCAGCATAAAAACTGGATTTTTTGAATCTACGCGGCGCAGAGATTGCAAAATGCGTCCGGGCATCGCGCCGATGTAAGTGCGGCGATGTCCGCGAATTTCGGCTTCGTCACGCACGCCGCCGAGCGAGGCGCGGATGAACTTGCGTTCCATCGCCCTGGCAATGGATTGCCCCAACGAAGTTTTACCTACGCCGGGAGGTCCCACAAAGCACAAGATCACGCCTTCGCGTTCATGGCGGATGAAATCATCGGAAGGTTTTTGCTCGTCGTCTTTCCGATCCAGCCGCAGTTTGCGAATGGCGAGGAATTCAAGGATGCGGTCTTTTACGTCCTCAAGTCCAAAGTGATCCTTGTTTAGAATCTCTCTCGCGTGTGAAATATCGAGGTTGTCTTCTGTGGCGGTTGACCACGGCAGAGTCACCAGCCAGTCAAGATAGGTGCGGATGACGCCGTACTCTGCCGCCGCAGTGGGCAGGCGCGACAGCCGATCCAACTCGCGTTTGGCTTGTTTGTACGCTTCCTCGGGCATTTTCGCATCTTCGATTTTTTTGCGAAATTCCTCGGTTTCTACAGATTGTTCGTCTTTGTCGCCCAACTCGCGTTGAATGGCTTTCATCTGCTCGCGCAGGAAATATTCACGTTGAACTTTTTCGATCTCGCCGCGCGCTTCGTTTTGGATCTTCTGTCCAATTTGCAAGACTTCGGCTTCGCGTACCAGCAGACCGATCAGTTTTTTTAATTTTTCGTACACAGAATCCAACTCAAGGATTTCCTGCGCGTCTTTCAAATCAATCCGCTGGAAATTTGCGATGGTGTACGCGGTTTGAAGCGGATCTTCGAGTGAGGTAATTGTGTTTGCCAGTTCATCGGGGAAGGACGGGATCATTTGCGTGATCTGCTGAAATTGATCACGGGCATTCCGCGCCAGCGCACCGGTTTCGAGGCTTGCTTCTGCATCCACCGTTTCAGGGATAAGGTGAATATGTGCCTTTAAGTACGGCTCTTCCTGTACAAACTCGCCAAGTCGAAATCGCTCTATGCCCTGAACCAGCAAGCGGATTGTGCCATCGGGGGCGCGCAACAGACGATGCACCGTGGCGATGGTTCCCACCTGATACAGTTCGTGGGGACCGGGCGTTTCCTGCTCTGGGTCGAGGGCTGCGACCAACCCGACGAGTTTATCCCCGCCGACAACATCGTCCACCAGTTTGATTGAACGCGCCTGTCCCACCGTGAGCGGAACTGCCGTGTTGGGATAGACAACAACTCCGCGTAACGGCAGGATGGGGAGCACGTCGGGGAACTTTTGCCCTTCGTTTTTCTCGCCATCTTGCGGCGCAGAGGAGTCGTTGTCATTTTTTTGAGAACGCGCAAAAACGGATGACATGATCATCTTGATTAGTTCGTCGTCAGTTTCGCCAATGGAGTGCAGAAACTCATTAATACCAGATTGCCAACGTTCAGCGGGCATGTGTTTACTCAACCTTAATTTGATTTGATTTTGCTTTTGGGAGGACAACGGTTAAAAATCCATCCTTATATTCTGCGCGCGCCCGTTCTATATTGACCGGTCCAGGCAAATTGATGGCAGTTGAGAATTTTCCGAAGCGAATTTCCATTTGCTGGTATGCGCGCCGCTCAGTAAAGTCGGGGCGGGTGCCAGAGATTAATAGGGTGTCGTTTTCAAGAGAGACTTCAAAAGCATCTTCACGCATCCCCGCTATTTCCACACGGACGACATGCGCCTCTTCTGTTTCGTACACATCTGTCGGTGGACTCCATACGCTGGATCGTACCTGCCAACTGACTGCATGAAGAATTTCGCGGCGCGTTTCCAAAAGCGTTGTACTTGATTTGCGTACGATAGTGGGCATAATTCCTGCTCCTTTACGCACATCCGCATAAACCTGTAATTGTCGTTCACCTAAAGAAATTTCTTTGCGGCGCGCGTATCCACTTTTATTAATGTAGTGCCCCTACTAGGAATCGAACCTAGATCGACGGTTTAGAAGACCGTTGCTTTATCCGTTAAGCTATAGAGGCGTTTGTAAAACCAATGCAGAAAACAGGCTGGAATTATGGCAACCTTCGGGCTATTCTGCGGATGGCGATTTATTTATTAAACTTCGTTTTCTTCTTTAACAGGGTTTGGAATGTTCTGTTGGTATGGGCGCAGTCCGCGATACACGCGTGGTCCTGAAATTGTCCGTAAAATGGTATCTGCGGGTCTGTTAAGTTTCTTCGCAAGATCGTCTGACGACATGGGAACATTGCCGTTTACAAGAAAAGTTCGAAAAACCGCTTCAACCATTGCGGTGTGCGCGTTGGAAAATTCGGGCAGCAACGCGCAATGACTCATTAAGGCATGTTGAATGCCATCCACTGGTTTTACTTCGGCGGTTTTTGGGTCAATCCAGTCAATCATTTCGCCTTCATCAAATTCGGCAAAGGCTTCCTGGTGTTCTGGGCATAATAATGAACGTAGAAATACATGCCAGTCCCGTTCATTTTTTTTCCACCAATCAAAATCAATATGAAATGGTGTTTTGATTGTAGGTTTTAGCAAACTCATGCCAACTCCTCATTAAGTCGGAAGTGCAGGTCGCCCACATGTTTAAAGGCGGGGTTAATCGCGAGCAGGGAAAAAAGCGGGGCAGGCGGCACACGACGGACAAGATTGACTGCCGCGTATAGTTCCTGCGCGTGAACGTGACCCTGCGGATTTGATTTTGTCAATTCGCGCATGACCAACAGCACAAGTTCATCAAAAGAGCGTTTCTTTTCCCAAACAGGATCAAGTGATTTGAAATCAGGGACATGAATTGCCATGCGCTCGTTGAATTCTGCGCTGATGGGCTGCTTCAACATGGCAAAGACAAAACCGCCATCCTTGCCAACCAGCACTGTGCGTACCCAATCTTTTGAAGAACGCTGACTTTTTACTTCAATAATTACTTCGCCGGGTTTTTCTCCGCGCCGAATTTGTACGAGCGAACCCGGTATTAATTGATGTGATTTATACCATTCGCGCAAACCAAATACATAGCCGTTTGTGAGAACCGCCCAGGCGGGAATCCGTTGTTTGGTCTTGCCGTCAATCAACGTGAAACGCACACGCGATGATTCGTAGGCAGTGGGAAATAACTTTCGCGTCCGGGCAGACATGGGTAGTGTTCCCGCGCGCAAATGGGGATAGATCAATGAAATCGTAATGGATGAAATATCTTCACGCGAATCGTTTTCAGTGGGTGGCGTTAATTCATCATTCAGTTGTGATTCAAGACTCAGCATCGCTGGGTTGAGGTTTTCACGGTCGTGCTCAACCTCTGTGTAGCGCAACGGCAACGGCACTTCCCTTACAAGGTCCGGCTCAAGGCGGTGCAGGCACCACAAAGTTTGACCTGCCGGTCCAACTTCGTCGAAGCGTTCGTCACATTGCAAGGCGTAGTTCACAGAAAATTCCGCCAGTTTGGCGTTTATCCCGCTGGGCAATTCAATATCTTTTATTAATGCATCAGTGGGAAGCGGCTCGCCGCCTGACATATCCAATACAGCCTCGGCAAGATTTAGTTGTCCCTGACCAATGTCAATTAATAACGCGCGTGGGAACCAGCGTCCCGCAATTTTGACAAGCCCCTCATCCAAAGCAAAGGCGGCTTCCAGTTTCTTTTCGATCAGGTTGCCGTGCTCGTTTAAAATTAAAGCAGGATTCATCTCGTTGTGTTCCGGCACAGGAATCGGGGCTTCGTTTAGATAATGCGATTCAAGATTCGCGGCAAACATCCGCTCAGAATGATCATCCATTGCCACTGTGAGAACATCAAAATGATTTACAGATGGATTAACGCCGGCGCGCAAGGCAATTACTGTGCCTTGTGTCCAATCCAATGCAGGAAAGACAAGATTATCGCCGACTTGATATTTTTCTTTCGGAAGAAAACTCTTACCGCCGGATTTCTGCTTTTTTTCCGCAGCGCTCCGTTCCATTTTGATGCGCGCTTCGATAAACTCAGCGCAGAGATCGCGCACTGCAAGCGGCGTCTCACGCTCAAAAAGAAAAGTGTGTAAATTTTCGACGTCTTGTGGGGTGACCTGAAGAGATAACCAATATTCGTTGGGAAGTAATAATGCGCCTGACATACTCAGCCTTGAAATGAATTTACGCTTTATGCGTGGTTTATTA
>JAIFKY010000304.1 GCA_020049345.1 Anaerolinea sp. | reverse complement strand
CCATCATGATGGTCGATTGGAAGATGCCACTTGGATTGGCAATTCCCCTTATTTTGGTAGTAGGAACAGGGTTGGGTACGATCAATGGATTTCTCTGTATTAAACTGAAAATCCATCCGCTCATTATTACACTGGGTACATCCGCAATTTTTAAGGGGTTTGGATACATCATCAATCGATCAAGGAATATCATGGGTTTCCCCGATTCCTTTCGCTGGTTTGGACAGGGGTATGTTTGGGGAATCCCGGTTCCCATCATCGTCATGGTTGTGGTGGCGTTGATTGGTTCTTTCATCCTTACCAGAACTTATTTTGGCAGAAAAGTATTTGCCTTGGGTGGAAACGAAGAAGCCGCTCGCCTGGCAGGGGTAAATGTTAATAGAATGAAAGTATATCTATTCATGATCTGCGGTTTCATATCGTCAATTACTGCCGTTTTGCTTCTTTCGAGAGTTTTTGCTGGACAAACCATCACAGGCCAGGGTACTGAATTTGACTGCCTTACAGCTGCTCTTTTGGGCGGCGTCAGTTTCAAAGGTGGTGAAGGTACTGTATTTGGTTTGATCACCGGTATTATCATTATCGGTGTCTTGAATAATGCCATGCAATTAGCCAGCTTCCCTGATTTTTCACAAACGGTAGTAAAAGGCTCTGTTCTTTTGATCGCAGTCGCCTTTGATGTGTATCAGAAAAACCGCAAGGCTAAAGAAACAGTCGCGAAAGTGGCTGCATAAGATTTTGGATTTTGCCACGGTTGTCACTTCATAACCATGCAAATAAAATGATCGAGGTATACCATGAGCGAACCACATTACGCACTGCCGTTTGAAATTCCACCAGCCAGTACCGATCATATCAAGCGCAAGATGTTTGATCTTGCATACGCTGATTCTTCCCCATCTCAAAAGCTGGATATCTATTGGCCCGCAGAAGGCGATGGACCGTTTCCTGTGATTGTCTCCATTCACGGCGGGGCATTCATGGGCGGCGATAAACGCGATATTCAACTGACCCCCATGCTTGAGTGTTTAAAGCGCGATTACGTTTTGGTCGGCGTTAATTATCGCATGAGCAGTGAAGCGAAATTTCCCGCATTGATCCATGATGTTAAAGCCGCCATCCGTTGGATTCGCGCAAATGCCGAACAATATTTATTTGATCCGCAACGCATCGCAACCTGGGGTGGTTCGGCGGGTGGATACCTTTCGTTGATGATGGGCGTATCCACATGGGCTGTTGAATTGGAGGATTTTACGATGGGCAATCCCGAACAGTCCAGCCATGTTCAAGCCGTAGTGGATTGGTTCGGTCCGACAGATTTCCTCAAAATGGATGAGCAGTTGGCGGAATCAGGTTTTGCGCCGCCGGAGGAATTTTCACACAACAGCGCGAACTCTCCTGAATCGCTTTTGCTCGGCGCACAGGTCACTCAAATTCCCGAACTGGTACGCAAGGCAAATCCCGAAACCTATATTCGTTCCATTGCGCCGCCGTTCTTCATTCAGCACGGAACACATGATGATACTGTGCCGCACCAGCAGTCGGTTAACATGGCCGCCAAACTGGCAGAGGTGATTGGCTCTGGTAAAGTCACGCTGGAACTTCTTCCCGATGCCCGTCATGCTGACCCTGCCTTTGAGACTTCACAAAACGTAAAGAAAGTGCTGGATTTCCTTGACTCAATTCTTCACCCGTAGCGTGGATTTTTTGCGTGGTTTTCGCCACGACCGAAAACTGATCGGGGTAATCCTCTCTATTTTACTGGCGGTCAGTTTATGGTTCATGCCGCTCCCCGGTGACCTTAGTCTTGCGGGAAGGAAAATGCTGGTTGTCACCCTCTTCACGGTGATATGGTGGGTGTTCAATGTTGTGCCTCCGGCATATTCCACGCTGCTCATGCTGTTAGGCTATTTACTGCTGGGGTTGGCTGAACCGGATGTGGTTTTCCATATTTGGACTCTGCCGCTGATGTGGCTCATCATTGGCGCATTTCTGATCGCTGCCGCAGTCACCAAATCAGGGCTGGCGCAGCGGGTGGCGTACTTCTTTATGATTCGCTACGCCACTTCATATCGCAGTCTGATCGTGTTGACATACGTGCTTGGCTTCGTGCTGAGTTTTCTTATCCCACATCCTTTCCCGCGCGCGTTGTTGATGATGTCGTTGGTGCGCGCCATCATCCAAAAAGCGGGAATGAATAAAGCAGACGCCGCCTCGCTGGGACTTTCTGTTTTTGTCGCCACCACTGCCACTTCAACTATTCTATTGACCGGCGACTCCACGTTGAATATTGCCACAGTTGGTTTCAGTGGATTAAACGTGAGTTGGCTCGATTGGGCAAAGTATATGGCTGTCCCCGGCATTGCGGCGTCGTTGCTGATGATGGGATTGCATTTGCTGGTTTTCAAACAAACAGGTCAGGTAAATATTGACCAGGCTGATTTACAGCGCGAACAGCAAAAGTTGGGACGCATGAGCCGCGATGAAATCGTCACCTTGACATGGGTGTTAGCGGCGCTGATATTGTGGACAACTGATTTTATCCACCATGTTGATCCGGCGTGGGTGGCGTTGGCCGTTGTAGTGGGACTCGCGCTGCCGAAAGTGGGAGATATTCTGGACGCCAAAGATATTTCCACTGGCATCAACTGGCCCATTATTTTCTTTGTGGCTGGCGCATTTGCTATTGGTTCGGTAAGCAAAACCACCGGTATGGCTGAATGGCTTGCCAAGGTATTAATGCCTGCCGCACCGTCTCAGAACCCATACGCTTTCGCAGCATTGGTTGGTGGCGCGACTATGCTTGTTCACATGGTGCTGGGCAGCGCGCTGGCTTGCATGTCAATCGTCGCACCGCCACTGGTTCATTACGCTACCATAGCGGGTTGGAATCCTTTATTCCCTGCATTGCTGATTTATACAGCAGTTGCCATTCATTATATTTTTCCCTTTCAGCATGTTGCCATCCTGCTTGGACAGGGAGAGACCGGCGGATATGACACTCGCCATGTTTTGAAGTATGGCATTCCATTGACGGTCGTTGCACTGATCGTACTTATTCCAATTGAAGTGACCTGGTGGAAGATACTTGGTCTTATTTGAAACCTGCAAAATGATCATTTACTTCTGTTTTAGCAATCTCGCGGAATTGCCCATGATGCCTATATCGGGCAGGGACTGTGCTGCGGCTGCAAGGACAGGCGGCAATATTCCAAACGCCGCCAGGGATAACCCAACAATGTTGTATAGCGTGGTAAATGCCAGATTCATTTTTACGATTCTCATGGTGCGTTGAGCGATACGCAACACTTCTGGCACCAAACACCAATCTTCACGCATGAGAGCAATATGGGCGGCTTGGATGGCGACATCCGCTCCAGCCGCACCCATTGCGATTCCGACATCTGCCTGAGCAAGCGCGGGCGCGTCATTCACGCCATCGCCGACCATGACCACAACATGCCCTTTCGCTTGATATTCCTTTACTATGTTAATCTTGTTTTCTGGCAGTAGGTTGGCGCGGTATGAAACGCCAAGTTTTTCCGCCAACATTGAAGCAGTATTCTCGTTGTCACCAGTCAGCAATTCAATATGCCGAATGCCCAAATTGCGGACGGCTTCGAGCGCAGTGGGAACTTCTGCACGTAACGTGTCTGCGGCAGCAAGTATGCCAACCAACTGATCGTTGCTTTCTAAAAACAAGAGCGTTTTTCCTTGAGATTCAAGTTCAGCGGCAATGGTTAATGTTCCGTCCGTAGGAATCATGCGGCGATTGCCAATTACGATTCGCTGGTGATTGATAATGGCTCGCACTCCCAGACCGGGTACTGCTTCAAAGTCTTGCGGTTCTAGAATGGAAATATTTTCATCACGAGCAAGAGATCGGACTGCTTCTGCAAGTGGGTGTTCTGAGTAGCGTTCTGCAGATGCGGCGAGGGTCAAAATTTCGACGCGAGAAAGCCCGTTCAACGACACTACATCCGTGACTCGCGGCTGACCGAGAGTCAACGTGCCAGTCTTGTCCACCAGTAAAACATCAGCGCGCGCAAGTAATTCAAGATATTTGCCGCCCTTGATGAGCAGTCCGCGTTTGGCGCTTGCGCCCACGGATGCCAGCATGGCAACTGGGGTAGCCAGTGCAAACGAGCATGAACACGCCACAAGTAAGACTGCCGCAGTTGATAATGGGTTGTGGCTGATCAGGAACGTTAACGCGGCGACGACAGCAACGACTGGAAGATACCAGGCGCTGAATTTATCGGCGATGCGCTGGACATCGGCGCGATGCGCTTCTGCCTCTTCCACCATTTTGACCACGCGCCCGAAGGTTGTATCCACGCCGATGCGTTCAGTGCGAATTCGCAAACTGCCGAGTTTCGCAATGGTGGCTGCAAATACATGAGTTCCACTGGCGGCTTCGATGGGCATGGATTCGCCTGTGATCGCAGATTGGTCTATGGTTGCTTGTCCACTTACAACTTCACCGTCCACTGCGATTTTTTCGCCTGGACGCACGATGATGGTTTCTCCCACTTTGATCTCATGGATGGGAATTTCCACTTCTGCGCCGTCACGCTCAACGCGGGCGGTTTGTGGGGCAAGGGTGGTCAATTCTTTGACGGCACGGCGGGCGCTTTCGGTGGTGAAGTTTTCGACATACTCGCCGATACGCATGAATATAACCACCAGCGCTGCGGTCACCCATTGACCAACAACCAGCGCGGCAATGACTCCCAGGGTCATCAGAGTATGGGAAATAACCTGTCGTCTGAGCGCGGCGCGGATGACGTTCATGAATACTGGATAGCCCCCCGCGATGACAAGAGCCAGTCCCAGCAGGAAGGGGACACGATCATTCAGGAAATCGAATAATCCCAATCCTTCACCAAAGATGACGACACTGAGAATAATGGCAAAAACGCTGACTAACAGGACAGTTAATCGGCGGTTGAAATCACCCATCGAAGCGGGATCAGGCTGAGGGGAGTTGGATGCGGGAATATCATATCCCGCATTTTGAACGGCGGTGCGAATGTGGGGGATATCCACCTGATCAGGGTCAAGTTGGATAATCGCTTTTTCAGTGGCGAGAAAAACATTTACAGATTGCACGCCAGGAAGTTTTTCAATGGCATGTTGAACGTGCTGGGTGCATTCGGCACAATCCATGCCAGAGATGGGAATTTCGAGAGTAAGCACGTTACTCATCGGTGAGTTCCTTCACGCTATTTTCATAATCAAGCAATTCTGTAAGTGGAAATTTCATGCCCAAAGTTTACCACTACGTATTGCGTTGCTGGCGAATATATGAAAACCGCCATTGAAGTGGCGGTTACTTGTTTAAGAAAAGATACAGAAAGCGCTTGAAGATGCGATTGTGACGATAGTCTGTGAGGTGTTGGTTTTACGAGATTCCAAAATTCACTTGATTTGGATTTACCAACAACATAGGAATATGAATGTTGAACTGTGGCAGACTTGGATTGCCAATTTCAGCATCATAAACAGACATCCATGATGCGCGCATTACATCAAGGCTTGTAGCCACATCAGTCTGCATTGAAATACGTATATTGCCTTTTAGCAAAAAAGAGCCAATCATCACATCCAGTTTTTGCATTACGCGGTTTGCTTCACCGGCGTCATAATCTAGTGGGTCTTGAGCCGGCGGCGCAAGATGAAAAGCCACAACTTGTGCGGTTGGGATGAATATCTCGGAAAATGAAAAGTTTCTTGGTGTTGTGCCAACAAAAGAAATCACCTGTGGCTTATATAGATGAATATAATTTGGAACGCCCTGTGTGCGAAGCCAGATACTTACACGCGCATTCTCTTTCGCCACTACTTCGCCGCGCGCCAACATATTGTTGGTGTACACCATCACCATTACAATCTTTTCATCATATGCAAGATCTTTCATAAATTACTCCTTGTAACCAAAAACTTTATTTTTTGCCAATATCCAACAAAAGCAACCCCACAATCAATTTCGGCTTGATCGGTTTTTTAGATGACTCATATGAGTTGAACTTTCACATCAGCATCCCGCATCATCTAAAATTCATGGCGAAAAAGAAAAATCTGGAGCGGTAATTATCGCCGATTTTTCTTTTTCCGCAAATTTACCGATTTTGCTTTGTAACCTTTATTAATCCACTATCTTCGCCATAGCGCAGAATAAAGTAATTGGAGAGTAAAGCCAGCCCCGCAACCATGTAACTTGCGGGATAGGATGCCACTGAGAGAAAGTTTAATACATCCTGCGCCATGATAGAGATAAAGTCATATCCGCCAAGCCAGTAAAATGTATTAACACTATCTGACAAGGCGAAGAGGATTAAGCCCAACCACGGGCGGCTCCACTGTCCACGCCCAAAAAGAAAGGAAAGCCAAATGGCTGTTGCGCCCTCTGTTAGGTCAAAGACGGGGTACAGTACTGTAATGAATAAAATGATCCAGGCAGACCCCTCACCCAGCCCTGCTTTTTCGGCTAAATTGGTCAGCCATGCGGTTATTAATAAAGCCAGAGTAAATAGCCCCAAGTATAAACGCCTGCTTTTTGAATTTTGCGCCCCGTATACCAGCCTAAGTTGATAAAAAAGAGAAAGTCCCAGGAAGAAATATCCAAGCAACCAAAACATGTCCGTTAAACGGAGATCAGGATAGACCGTGTCCCAGTAAATTGCATCATAGATCATTCCGCTGATTTCGCCTGCCACCCAAAACCACAAGCCAATGGCAAATGCCTGCCAGATATGATAAGGAATTTCTTCTTTCTCAAATTGCCGTGTCAGTAATGTCGCCGCTAGCGCAGCGCCAACTGCTGGAATAAAAACCAGCACATCAATCAATTTATCGTTCCAGAAAGGGGATAAAGATTGAGACAATGGTTCAGTAAAAAAAATCCAAAGAATGAGAGTCAACAGAATTGCAAAAACAACTGCGCTAATTTGTACAATTTGCAATGGAGAGAATTTTAAATTTGGTCTATTTATTTTTTGCATCATGCTTATTCCGAAAAAGCGGCAGGGATCAAACGCTGGGATTGCAAACTGACTCGCTCATCAGGGCGGATTTGCTCAAAGGTTTCGTTTAATAATTTCTGCGTCAAGTTATTGCCAATCACAAAGTTCATCTGTGCGCCCATTGCCATAAATAAGGCACGATACGCATGAGCGGCATCCATTATATACGGGAAAAAATGCGTCTCCAGCATGTCGTTTTCATCAATCACGATATTCCAACGCCAGGGTTGCATTTGACGGTTTAATTCACGATTCATCATTTGTAGTAATTTTTGTCCAACCATTTCCTGATAACGTGTAAGGACTTTATGACACCAATGTACCGCGCCCTGTCGCAAAACAGTGCATTGATATGCCTGTGCTACAACAGGATGAGAGTAGACAATAGCCTCCCATGCAGAATCCAACTTGGGAAAGTTGTTGACAAACCCCAGCAGTGTGGAAAAAATTAGATCTGATTTTTGAGGTTCACCCTGCCAAAAAAGCGCAAAACCATGTAAGTTTTGAGATTTTATTTCAACCAATCCATTCAATTGTTCTTGTTTCCAGCGGTTAATCTGTTCTGCCCAATCCCCATTGGTTGTGATTGTAAACCTGTTCGTTACCTGCGATTCAAGCGCCAGCAATAGCAATCGTCCGGCAACATCAGGCAGATTAATTGCGCGCGTGTGGCTGACGCCGTCACTCAGAGACGAAAAATCTGTTAATGAAATGGAATTGCTTTGTCCAGCATCAAGCAGATAAGCCATACCCGGCACTCCGCTGATAAAGAACTGGACAGCGACTCTATCTGCACTGAATTGCTTTTCGATCATTCCTGTTGCATTCGCGCCACGAAAATAAACCTCCGCGCTTACCGGAGAATTATCGAATGGAATATCTTCAATCTCACGAAAAAAATATCTCATGGAATTATTGAGGCATAATAAAAATTTAGATTTCAAGAACTTTTTGAATTTTACTTGATTTCATAGATTATCACACTATGTTTTGTTGCCAACTACGGATTGTGGCCGTATTAATTAAGCCTGCTTTTTGACCACAAAGGCACGAAGTCTCAAAGACTCGAAGGGGAAAACACAAGTTGGTCAAAACCATAAAATCGAAGGTGGTTTGTCTTTTTTTGTGGACTGGTGATAAAGAAGAGAGAAACGCGTATAAATGTTTAAGTACGGGGTGACTGCAAAAATACTTAACTTGACCTTTACTCCGCTCAATATTACTAAAAAATGGCTTGATTAAGTAGTAATACGGATAGTAGACTTAAGGAAGAGATACTAATATATGTTTTTCCGATAAACACAGATAAAAAGGATACAAACACAAAGGACACGACACTTGCGCCGCACGCCAGTGCAGGTGAGTACACAAAGTTTAATAAATGAAAGGCTCTTACTTAGTGTTCCTTGTGACCTTCGTGTTCAATTGGTATTTGCAGTGGAGTCATCTGTGGTTGAAAAAGAGTTTTCAAACAGTCTCTTACGAACTTGGAAGTTGAACGATCGAGTAGGATGAAGAAAGCGATCGAAGGCCTTTTATCTTCTGTGCGTGAGGCAAAACATGAGTAAAGCAAAAACAAAAAACGAACTCCAGGTGGAATTGGAACAGGCGCATAAGCGGATTGCTGAATTGGACGCCGCTGAAGAGAAACTGCGCGAAAGCGAGGAATGTCACCGCGCACTCGTGGAGTCGCTTGATGTCAGCCTATGCCGCTGGTTGACTGATACCACCCTAACCTATGCCAATGAAAAATACAGGCAAATCTTTGGTGTACAGGACGATGCACTGGGCCAAAAATGGATCAACTTCCTACCCGAAGAGACGCGCGCATCCACCGCCGCATTCTACAGGGAGGTCGCGAAAAGCCCTCGCACCGTAACTTATGAGCACCTCGTCACTGTGGAGAATGGCAGTCTACGCCATTATCACTGGATTGATACCCCCATCCTCGATAAGAACGGAAATGTTTTGGAATTTCAATCCGTTGGCATTGACATCACTGATCGCAAACAAGCCGAGCAGGTCATGGCAGAAAGCGAAGCCCACACGAGGGAATTGCTGGAAGCCACACCCGATGCAATCGTCATCATTGACACAGACGGCAAAATCCTGATGACAAACGTGCAAACGGAAAAGATGTTTGGCTACGCCCAAAAAGAACTGGTCGGCGCGGCAGTGGAAACCCTGATTCCCAATTCCCTGCGCGATTGGCACATGGAAAATCGCGCCAAATTTATGGAACAACCCCGCCCTGTCATTACGGGCGGCAACCGCGAAATCTTTGGGCTGCGCCAGAGCGGAGAAGAATTCCCAGTTGAGGTCAGCCTGAGTCATCACAAACTGGCGGGAGGTGAGGCGGTTGTCTTGTGCGCCATCCGCGATGTGACCGAACGAGCTCGTTCTGCCGCCCTAATTGCTGCCCAGCGTGACCTCGCAAAACTAGCCAATACACACATGCCGAAAGAAGAGATGTGGGACTTTTGCATGAAGCAGGTTGTGCGTGTTTCAGGCTTGGATAGTGGAGGCATCTACTTCTTCAATGAACATTCCCACGCGCTGGAACTCATTCACCATCAAGGTCTGGGCGCGGAATTTATTGCTGCCGTGTCGCTGTTCGAGGAAGATGACCCCAGCACACAAATGCTATTGAAAGGCGGGACTGTATTCGCTACCGAATCCGACCTTCAAATAAAAAGTTACCATCGCGCCGAGGGGTTGCGTTCGCTGGTGGTCGTTCCCATTCAGCATCATGGGCAGATTCTTGGCTGTTTAAATATTGCTTCGCATACTTTACCCGGCATTCCCGACTGGTCGCGCAATGCGCTCGAAACCGTTGCCGTGGAAATTGGAAATATCATCATCCATCAGCGCATGGAGGATTCCCTGCAAGCCAACCGCGAACAATTAAGTCAGGCACTGTTGACCGCAAGCATGGGAACCTGGCGCTATCATGTTGCAACTGCCCGCATAGACTGGTCACCTGAAGCCGCAAGCATTTTTGGCATCGAATCGCAAAAGAACGATTTCAGCGCAATTTTGACAAAATTTCACCCCGATGACAGGGAGCGGGCAGTTGCCATGCTGCAAGAGGCGTTGATTCAAAAGAAAATCCTGCGCATGGAATATCGCATGTTCGATGCCGAAGGGAACACGCGGTGGGTTACCAATTATGGGCATGTGGAATGTGACGCGAAAGGGAATCCGCTGACCCTTGTGGGGTTGGTTCACGATATTACCGAGCGCAAGAAAATGGCAGATGAACTGGAAGCGGAATCTGTCCGACGGCGCATTCTCTTCGAGGAATCGCCGGACGGCATTCTGACGATTGACCCAAAAACTGCGGGGTTTCTGGAATTCAACGGCACGGCACATACACAACTTGGCTATACCCGTGAAGAGTTTTCCAGACTGCACATCTTTGACGTGGAAGTCCATGAGACGACAGATGAAATCCGCGCCCACATCGGTAATCTGATTCAAAATGGCAGATCAGATTTCGAGACCCTGCAACGAACCAAACAGGGCGAGATTCGGAATGTGTATGTTACCGCCCAAGTTGTGGAGATTCTAGGTCAGCCGGTGTATTACTGCACCTGGCGCGATATCACCGAACGCAAACGGGCAGAGGAAGCACGGCGCGAGAGTGACGAGCGCTACCATCTGCTCTTCCAAACTATGGTTCAGGGCGTAGTTTTTCAGGATGGAGAAGGGCGCATTATCCAAGCCAACCCAGCCGCTGAAAAAATCCTAGGGTTGACCGTGGATCAAATGATGGGACGCAATTCCGTCAACCCGCGCTGGCACACCGTCCATGAAGACGGCTCGGACTTCCCCGACGAAATGCACCCTGCCATAATCGCGTTGAAAACAGGACAGCCTGTTTATAACGTAATGATAGGCGTATTCAATCCGTGTCGGGAAGCTTACATGTGGCTAAATGTTAACGCCGTCCCGCGTTTCATGGATGGTGGAACAAAACCGTATCAGGTGTACACCACCTTTGAAGACATCACAGAGCGCAAATTGTACGAGAATGCGTTGATCGCGAGCGAAAAGAAACTCAAGTCAGTGATCGACTCGCAAACACATTTTGTCATCCGCGTAAACATGGAGGGAAAATACTCCTACTGGAATGCGCAATTTGAAAAGGAATTCGGGTGGCTTTACCAATTAGAGGGAATGAAAAATGCCCATGTCATGACTGCTGTTTGCAAATATCACCATGAGCACCTACGGGAGGTTGTCGCAAAGTGCATTGCCCAACCGGGGCAGGTATTTTCAGTGGAAATTGACAAACCCGCGCGAGACGGCGGAATCCGCACCTCACTGTGGGAATTTATATGTCTTACTGATGAGCGCAATCAGCCGATTGAAATTCAATGCATGGGTGTTGAAATCACTGACCGCAAACAGGCGGAGCAAGCCCTCCGTTTTAGTGAAGCAAAGTGGCGTTCTTTGTTCGAGACATGCCCGGTTGGAATCGCGCTGGGAAATACCCAGGGGAAATTTTTGGATATCAACCCTGCCTATTTGGCGCAGTTGGGTTATACCCACGATGAAATGGCAAAGAAACGTTACGAGGATATTACACCGCCAAAATGGCATGCCCAGGAAGCTCAAAATGTCGCTCAACTCAAAGCAACTGGTTTGCCCATGTATTTTGAAAAAGAACACATTCGCAAAGATGGCACAGTATTTCCAGTGGCATTGACCGGCTGGGCTATCCGCGATGAGAGTGGGGCACCCAGCACTCTTGGCGTCTTTGTTCAGGATATTAGCGACCGCAAACACGCTGAAGAAGCACTGCGCGAGAGCGAACGCAAGATTTCCACTCTCCTTTCCAATCTGATCGGCTTTGCCTATCGCTGTCAAAATGACCGAAACTGGACAATGGAATATATCAGCAGCGGGTGTGAGGCAATTACAGGCTATGCCCCCGATGATCTTATCGGAAATCGAACGCTGAAATTCAATGAGTTGATCCATCCCGCCGACAGCGAGTCGGTCTGGAAATCAATTCAGGATGCATTGAAAGCGCAAACGCCTTTTCAACTTGAATATCGCATCACCACACGCGAGGGAGTCCAAAAATGGGTCTGGGAACAAGGGCGCGGCATCTTTGAAGGCGAAACGCTCATAGCGCTGGAAGGGTTCATTACCGATATATCCGAACGCAAACTGGCGGAGAAAAAGTTGCAGGCAAGCGAAGCGCGGGCGCAAGCCATGCTCAATGCGATCCCGGACATGATGTTCCGCCTGAATCGAGAAGGCGTTTTTCTCGATTACAAGGCGGAAACCAGCGAACTTTACGCCCAATCAGAGCCAACCCTGATAGGCAAACGAAACCAGGATGTTTCCCCGCCTGAGTTTGGAGAACTGATCAACGCAAAGATCAACGAGACGCTCGAAGCCGGCAAACTGAGCGCTTTCGAATACGAGCTGGAGATCCCCGTCTCAGGTTTACGCAGTTACGAAGCCCGTATGACGCCCAGCGGCTCAGACGAGGTTATAGCAGTGGTGCGTGATATAACCGAACGCAAGCTGGCGGAAGAGGCGCTCAACAAGAGCCAGGCATTGCTCACCGAAGCCCAACGCATCGGGCGCACCGGTCATATGGAATGGAATGGCAGAGGACAGTCTCTGATCTGCTCCGATGAAGTCTATGCCATCCTGGGGGTCTCGCATGATACGGTCATCACCCAAAATACCATCGCCGCGATGATGACGCCCGGCGAACACGAAAGAATTCAACAAATGGACATGCACTCCATTCAACAGCGCACCGATATGAATTACGAATACCGCATCCGCGTGAAGGATGGAAGCGAACGCTGGATTCATCAAATGGGCAGGGTAACCTACAATGAAAACGGCACGCCCATTCGCAAGATCTCCATCATTCAGGATGTGACCGAGCGCAAACAAACTGAGGAAATTCTCCGCGAAAATCGTTTGCGGATCGAGATGGCGCTGAAAGGCGCCAACGCAGCCATGTGGGATTGGAATGTGCAAACTGGCGAGACTGTATTCAACGAACGCTGGGCTGAGATCCTCGGATACACCATGAAGGAACTTGAGCCTGTCAGTATCCAGACCTGGACAGACCTGTGTCATCCCGATGACTTAAAAATATCCAACGTCCTGCTTCAAAAGCATTTTAACGGAGAAACAGAGTACTACGAATGCGAAGCGCGCATGAGGCACAAAAGCGGTTCGTGGATTTGGGTGATCGACCGTGGCAAGGTGATGGAATGGGATGCAGAATGTAAACCTGTGCGCATGTTTGGAACACATCTCGATATTACCGTGACCAAACGGGAGGAACTCTACATCCAGGCGCGCCTGAATCTCGCGAACCTATCCTACGAATTGCTGGATATGGAAACGCTGATGCGCACCATGCTCGACGAAGCTGAAGCGCTCACAGATAGCACGATCGGCTTCTTCCACTTTGTGGATAACGACCAGAATACCATCAGCCTGCAAGCATGGTCTACCAATACGATAAACACACTCTGCTCCGCCGCGGGCAAGGGACTGCACTACCCTGTGGCACAGGCCGGGGTTTGGGCTGATGGCATCCGCAGCGGCGAACCTCGCATCTATAACGATTATGCCAGGCTTGCCCACCGCCATCAACTTCCCGAAGGACACGCGCCAGTCATACGTCTGATCACCCTGCCGATCAAACGCAACAACCTTGTTGTTGCCGCAATTGGGGTGGGGAACAAGCCAGTGGATTACGACGAGCATGACCTGGAAATGATAAAGCGCCTTGCCGAAGACGCTTTCAACATCATCCTGCGCAAACGGGCAGAGGAATCCCTGCGCGAAAGCGAAGAAAAATATCGCGGCTTGATGGAAAGTTTGAACAACGCCATCTCCACCGTAGACCCGGATGGGGTATTTTTATACATGAACGACATGGCGGCGGAGAGGTTGGGCGGAATGCCGCAGGAATTGATTGGCAAGAACATGATGGAACTCTTCCCCGAACCGATTGCCGCGCGTCAACTGGCAGCCATCCAAACTGTATTCCAAACCGATAAGGTGTTAGTCTTAGAAGCCCAAAGCGTGGGAAAGGACGGTCTTCGCTGGTATCGCTTTGCATTGCACCCGCTCCACGATGAGACAGGGCAGGTTGAACAGGTATTGGTCAATGTCACCGACATTCATGACCTCAAGATTGCCCAGCAGGATTTGCTGGAGTTGAACCGCACGCTGGAGGAAAAGGTCAACCAGCGAACCGCTGAGGTGCAGGACTTGTATGAGAACGCGCCTACCGGTTATCACTCCCTCGACATCAACGGGAGTTATGTTCTGGTCAACCAGACCGAGTTGAATTGGTTGGGCTATACCCGCGAGGAAATGATCGGTCATGCCATCAGGGATTTTATGACTGAAGCCAGTCGAAAAATCTACCGCGAAAAATTCCCGCTCTTTCTCCAGCGCGGCTGGTCGAAGGACATTGAAATTGAATTGTTTTGCAAAGACGGCTCCATCCTGCCGGTCATAATCAACTCAACCGCCATCCATGACAGCGACGGCAATTTTGTGATGAGCCGTTCCACCATCCTTGACATCACTGATCGCAAACAGGCGGAACGCGCTCTGCGCGAAAACGAAGAGCAAAACCGCCTGCTCTTTGAAGAATCACCAAGCCCCATTGCACTGCTGGACGGAATAGGACACATCATCCGCGCCAACCGTGCCTACGAACAATTGACTGGGATGCCGCGTTCAGAGTTGTACGGCAAAACTGCCGAGGAGATGGGGCTGGTCGATTCAGAACTAACCACACGCCTGACGGAAGTAATGGTTGAAGCCATGTTACGGCAGGAAAATTTCGCCATCCTGGAACATCCATTGACCAGCGCGGATGGAATAAGGAAAACTGTGGAAAGCCGCATCTACCTGCTGTCGATCAACTCTATAACCCACATCCTTGTCACCACCAATGATATTTCCACGCACAAAAAAGCCGAGGAAACCCTGCGCCATGCCAACCTGGAATTGGAGCGTGCCATGCTGATGAAGGATGAGTTCCTTGCCACCATGAGCCATGAACTGCGCACCCCGCTGACCGGCATTCTCGGCTTGTCAGAGGCAATGCAGCTGGAAATCTATGGCGCGCTGAACGAGAGACAGGTGAAAACGGTAAAGAATATTGAAAACAGCGGCAGGCATCTGCTGGAACTGATCAACGACGTTCTTGATTTGTCCAAGGTCGAAGCAGGCAAATTGGAATTGCAAATTGAACTCTGCTCGTTGGAGGAAATTTGCCAGGCAAGTTTACACCTGACCAAGGGCATGGCGCATCAAAGGCTCCAGCATGTCAACTACTCCGCACCAATTGATCACATTCTTCTTGACATGGATTCGCGGCGCATCAAACAGGTCATTGTCAACTTGATCAGCAACGCCATCAAATTCACTCCCGAAAATGGCGAGTTGGGACTCACAGTCGAACCCGACGAAGCAAACCGGCAAGTCAGGTTGGTTGTCTGGGATAAAGGCATCGGCATCAAGACGGAACACCTGCCACGGCTCTTCAAGCCGTTTACCCAAATTGACAGCAGTCTTGCACGCGAATACTCCGGTACAGGACTGGGGCTGGCACTTGTGCGACGCCTCGTCGAACTCCACAATGGAAGCGTGAAGGTGGAAAGCGTTTTTGGAGAAGGAAGCCGTTTCATCGTCACCCTGCCATGGATATCACAAACGGCGCTCATCGTTTCATCTGACGCAGAGGGCGATGAAGAATCGCAGACTGGGATGGTGTATGAAAATATTTCCCAGCCGTTGATTCTCATCACCGATGACAACCAGGTCCTGCTGGATATGCTGGCGGATTTCCTCGAAGCAAAGAAATACCGCACCGCCAAAGCCCAAAGCGGAAGGGAACTGCTGGAAAAAATCGAAGGCATGAAACCAGACGCCATCTTGATGGATATTCAAATGCCCGACATGGATGGACTGGAAACCATCCGCCGCGTCCGCAATCATAAAGATACGGTGATCGCCTCCACGCCAATCATTGCGGTGACTGCCCTCGCCATGCCCGGCGACCATGAACGCTGTCTGGAAGCGGGCGCAAATGACTACATCAGCAAACCGGTAAAACTCAAAGACTTGCTGGAAACCCTGGAACATCTGATAAGAGGTCTGACATGAGCGCACATGACTACACCATTCTTGTGATTGATGATGAATTGAGCACCCGTATCGCCCTTACGGCGCTGCTTGAAAGACCGAACTATCGCGTGGAAATGGCTGAAGACGGAATTACAGGGATTGAACTCGCCAGGCAGATCAAGCCCGATGTCATTCTGCTGGATGTGATGATGCCGCACATGAATGGCTATGATGTATGCAAACGCATTCGCCTGGATGACGAGATCAAGGAAGTGCCCATCATCATGATCACCGCCCTGGACGACAGTGACGCAAAATTGAACGGACTGATGGCTGGCGCCGATGATTTTCTCTCCAAGCCCTTCAACAGCCTCGAATTAAAGATTCGCCTGCACACCCTCCGCTATGTAGACCGCTACCGTCACCTGGTGGAGGAACGCGAAAAATTAAACAATGCCCTTGCGGAACTCTCGGAGAAAAACAAACAGTTAAGAGCCCTGTCTCGTCAGGTGTTCGAGGCGCAGGAGAATGAACGCCGCCGCGTGGCGGTGGAACTGCACGACGAGATCGGTCAACTTCTTACAGGGCTGAAACTTATCCTTGAGCGGGGACAGGACGACGCCGCAAACGTGATCACAGAGGCGCGCACGGTGACCAATGAACTCATGCAGCACGTTCGCGAAATGTCTCTCAACCTGCGTCCCACCGCCCTCGATGACTTCGGACTCTCTGCCGCCCTCGACGGTCTCTTCAGGCGCTTCACCAACCAGACCAAAATCGTCATCCAAAGTAACATCACCCCCCTCGATGAACAGCGTTTTGACAGGGAAATTGAAACCACCGCCTTTCGTGTAATTCAGGAAGCGCTCACCAACATCGCACGTCACGCAGATGTTTCCGAAGCCAACGTCACTTTGACGGTTTCCCCCACCCGTTTACGCGTTTCCATTGCGGATTCCGGTAAGGGGTTCGATAAGGGTTCAAAAGATATGACCAGTTCCACCGGCATTTCCGGCATGGCGGAACGCGTTAATTTAGCTGGCGGACGTTTTTCCCTACAATCAAAACCCGGCGCAGGCACTCTTGTCCTCGCTGACTTTGAATTAAAAACAACGGAGTAAACCATGCACCCGATTACGATCATCCTTGCTGACGATCATAGGCTGGTACGACAAGGCATGCGCGCCCTCCTCAGCGCCCAGCCTGAACTGGAAGTGATCGGAGAAGCCAGCGATGGGCAGGAAGCCTTGAATTTGATCGACTCCCTGTCACCGGACATCGCCTTTCTGGATGTAATGATGCCCAGCATGAATGGAATCGAAGTCGCCAAAATCGTCCACGACCGCAAATCGAAGACGAAATTGATCTTCCTGTCCATGCACGCCAACGCGGCGTATGCGGTGCGCGCCCTGCAGAGCGGCGCCCTTGCGTACGTGCTGAAGGATTCCGACTTCTCCGAGATCATGCAGGCGATTCATAATGTCCTCGAAAACAGGCGCTACCTGAGTTCCGCCATCGCCGACGATGTCTTTGAAATGCTGTTGAATTCCGATGTCGAAAAGGCTGATTCGCTGGAGATCCTCTCGCCGCGTGAGCGCGAAATCCTGCAACTCATTGCCGAAGGGAATACCAACGTCGTCATTGCCGAAAAACTATCTTTAAGCGTACGTACCGTCGAATCGCACCGCGCACACACCATGTCGAAACTGCGCTTCGGTTCACAAGCCGACCTGGTACGCTATGCCATACAACAAGGCTTGATCTCCCCCTAGCGCAAAAACCTTTTTACAGTGGACTCTGGTAGTTACCAGTCAAGAAAGATCATCTTAATGACAGGACAAGCGCATGAGCAATAAATCTCCGCTAAATATTTTGGTCGCCATCGCCTGGGTTATCCTTGCCGCTGTGTTGTACTACCTGACAGCGCGGCTGGGATCCCTTCCAAACAATGGCATTGTGTTGTGGGTTACGTCCGGGCTGGCGCTGACGGCATTACTGATATTGGGCTGGCAAATGGGGATTGGTATATTCATTGGAACCCTTGCCGCCAGCCACGAACCGCTGAACGATGCAGATACCCAGCCGATTGCTGCGTCAAATGCAACCGAGCGTCAACAGATGGCAACAGCCCTGAACGAGTCAAAACAGTTGTTCCACCTGTTGGTTGAAAGCCTGCCCCAAAATATTTATGTCAAGGATGTTGATGGACGGTTTGTTTTTGCCAACCAGCATTACTGCGCCACAGAAGGCAAAGTTCTGGAGGAAATTATAGGAAAAACCGATTTCGAACTTCATCCTTTGGAAATGGCTGAAAAGTACCGCGCGGATGATCTGCAAGTGATCGAGACGGGAATCGCCCTTGAAGTGGAGGAAGAACATGCGAAACCGAACAGGGAGGAACTCTTTGTCCAGGTGATCAAGACGCCGTTTTATGATTCCAAGGGACAGACAGCCGGCACTCTGGGAATCTTTTGGGATATTACCGAACGCAAGCGATCCGAAGAATTGTTCCTTCGCCAGAACGAACAACTGGGAATCCTTTACGAAGCCAGCCAGCGTTTGAATCGCACGCTTGACTTGCAGGAAATTTACCAGACGATCAGCGATTTTATGTCGGTCATCGCGCCCAACGAGGCGCTGGTAATTTCCGCATTCGATCGTGAAACGAAGTTGATTACCTGCCGCGCCTATCAGTTGGACAACAGTTGGATGGATGTCAGTTCATTCCCGTCCATTCCGCTTGAAGAGGAGGGGAAGGGCACCCAAAGCCTTGTTATTCGCTCAGGGCAACCCATATTGATCAATGATTATCAGGCGCGTTTGAAGTTGACGCAGAACAACTATTCGGTCAACAGCGAAACGAATGAAGTCTCTCA
>JAIFKY010000224.1 GCA_020049345.1 Anaerolinea sp. | reverse complement strand
CGCTTTCTGGTTTCCCACTCATTACCGCAGGCTTCTGGTCGAAGGATGAAATCCTCGCGGACGCCTTTGTCAACGGGCATTTGACTATTTTTATCACGCTTGCGATCGCCGCATTCATGACCGCCTTCTACACCATGCGCCAGATCACCTTGACCTTCCTCGGTGAGCCGCGCACGAAGGAAGCCGAACATGCGCAGGAGACACCCTGGACGATGACCGCTCCGCTGGTTGTCCTCTCGGTCTTTGCCATCGGCTACGGCTGGGTCGGCATCCCTGAGCATTTCCCACTCCTTGGCGGTCTCGTTCCCAATTGGTTCCATGAATTTGTCGGCGGCACGTTGGCTGAACACCCTCCTGTTTTGGAATTCAACTGGATACCGTTGCTGACCTCTCTTGTCGTTGCCCTCGGCGGTCTGGGACTTGGCTGGTTTGTTTATCGCGATGTCAAATCACAGGCGGAAGATAAGTTCCAAATTCCTCTGCTCAAGAACAAATATTATTTCGATGAAGCCTATAACTTCCTCTTCATCCAACCTGCTATCTGGTTCTCTGAGGTTTTTGTCTCCAAGTGGATGGACAAGGGCGTTATTGACAATATCTTGCATGGTTTTGGACCCACCACCGGCGGCATTGGCAAAGCCATCCGCAATTACTTTGATATACCAGTTGTCAATCAATTCTTTGGCGATGGTTCCGCAGATGTCACCTACTGGATCGGCAAGAATCTTCGTCCCATTCAAACGGGGCGCATCCAGCAGTACCTGCTCCTCTCAATGGCTGTCCTCTTTTTGATTGGCGGCTTAGTCTACTTTTTACTGCTGGCATAGGAGCGCATGATGGATTTCCTCAATACTCATCTCCTTAGCCTGATCTTATTCCTGCCGACAATTTCGGCTCTGATCATTTTCTTCCTGCCAAGCGGCGAGACGAAACTTCTGCGCTGGTTCGCTTTTTCTGCCAGTCTGATTCCTTTCGTCCTGACCCTTGTGCTGTGGAGCAATTTTGATCCCAACAAGACAGGCTTTCAATTTCAAGAAATTTATCCCTGGTATGAGGCATTAAATTCATCGCTTCACCTGGGCGTGGATGGCATTTCCGTTTCAATGGTCTTGCTCACCACACTTCTCACGCCGCTTGCCATTCTTGCTTCTTTCAGCGTGACAGACCGCGTCAAGCCGTACATGATGCTCTTCCTCTTTTTGGAAACAGGCATGCTCGGCGTTTTCATGGCGCTTGACCTGTTGATCTTCTTCGTCTTCTGGGAGATCGGTCTGGTTCCGATGTACTTCCTCATCAACCAATGGGGAAGCGCCAACAAAGATTATGCTTCGCTCAAGTTCATGATCTACACCATGGGCGGATCACTCGGTTTGTTGCTTGCGGTGCAAATGCTCGGCGTGCTTTTCGGAACTTATGATCTGGTCACGCTTTACGAACGTTGGAATGCGTTGGACTCTGGCTCTATTCTTCTCGGTATGCCTGTGCATACCGTCAAGACTATCGCTTTTTGGGCATTCACCATCGCCTTCGCCATCAAAGTGCCGGTATGGCCCTTCCACACTTGGTTGCCCGATGCCCATACCGAAGCCCCAACTGCCGGTTCAATGATCCTCGCGGGCGTCCTGCTCAAACTCGGCGCTTACGGTTTCCTGCGGCTTGTTCTTCCGTTCTATCCGGTCGAAGCGAAAATGTTTGCGGGCGCGCTGGCTTTCCTGGCTGTGGCGGCAATCGTCTTTGGTGCATTCGCCGCTTTCGGTCAAACAGACTTCAAACGGCTCGTGGCATATTCTTCAATTAATCACATGGGATTTGTCGTTCTTGGCATCGCGGCGGCCGCCGCGGCAGCGGGAACTTCCGATGCGCACATCGCCATGAACGGCGCAGTTTTGCAGATGTTCAATCATGGCTTGTCTGCAGCTGGCATGTTCTTCATGGTCGGCGTGATCTACGAACGTACACATACCCGCAACCTCGAAGAGTTCGGCGGTTTATTCCCGCTGGTGCCCGTCTATGGCGGAATCTTAATCTTCATGAGCATGGCGTCTCTTGGACTGCCCGGTCTCAACGGTTTCGTCTCTGAGTTTTTGGTGGTACGAGGCGCATATCCTGTATTGACGGTTTACACCGCCATTGCCATGCTTGGCTTACTTTTCACGGGCGCTTATATTTTGAAAGGCATCATGAAAGTTTTGCATGGTCCCATGAATGAACATTGGGCACACGGCGAACATAAACTGACCGAAATCAACACACGCGAAATTTTGGTGGTGGTTCCGCTGATGGCTTTGATTCTGGTCATTGGCATCTGGCCTGCGTGGATTTTGGAAGTTATCAACAAAGCCGTTGTGGCTCTGTTCTAAGAGGTGGATGATGAATTTTCCCATCCTGAGTGTTATCACATTTCTTCCCTTTATAGCCGCTGTCATCATGTTGATGGTGCCTGCCGACCGTAAAACAGAAGTCCGCGGCATTGCGCTTGCAACTGCGGCGATAGACCTGCTGCTTTCCGGCTGGCTTTACATCCAATACCTGACTGGCGACATGACCGGTTATCAATTTATTGAAACCTACAACTGGCTTCCTGCTCTTGGCATCAGCCTGAAATTCGGCGTGGATGGTATGAGCGCTCCGTTGGTGTTGTTGACAGGCATTGTCATGTTCACAGGTGTGTTGATTTCCTGGGGCGTGTACGACGAAGCGCATCACATCTCTGCGGGTATCCAGGACAGACCGCGCGAATTCTTCGCATTCCTCTTCCTGCTTGCAGGCGGTGTATTCGGCGTATTCGTTTCGCTTGACCTGTTTATGTTGTTCTTCTTCTATGAAATCGCCGTGTTCCCGATGTACCTGCTCATCGCCATTTGGGGCTGGGTCAAGACCCGCGAATACGCAGCCATGAAATTGACCCTTTACCTGTTCATCGGTTCGGTGGTTGCCCTCGTCGGCGCCCTCGCCATGTACTGGACGGCTGGTCAGAACACCGGCATTTACACCTTCGATATGCTCCAATTGGAAAAAGCCGGCTTTTCCTCCGCTTTCCAATATGCGTGGTTCCTGCCCGTCTTCTTTGGTTTCGCAGTTTTGGGCGGCATTTGGCCCTTCCACAACTGGTCGCCTGACGGTCACGTTGCCGCGCCGACAGCCGTCTCCATGTTCCATGCGGGCGTGCTGATGAAACTCGGCGCATTCGCCGCTTTGCGCGTGGGCGTTATGCTCCTGCCCGAAGGCGCGAAGCAATGGGCTTGGCTCGTGATGGCTTTCGCAGGCGTCGCGGTTGTGTACGGCGCATTCATTGCTTTTGTCCAAACTGACCTGAAATATATGATTGGTTTTTCGTCCGTTTCGCACATGGGGCTTGTGGTCTTGGGCGTTTCCACGCTCAACCATGACGGCCTCGTCGGCGCAGGCGTGCAGATGTTCTCGCACGGCGTTATGACGGCTCTCTTCTTTGCTGTCACCGGTATGATCTACGACCGCTCGCACACGCGTCAAATACCCGAACTTGGCGGCATGATGAAAGCCCTGCCATTTGCAGGCGTCGGCTTTATCATCGGCGGCCTTGTTTCCATGGGTATGCCTGGCTTCTCTGGTTTCGTCGCAGAATTTCCCATCTTCATGGGTGTCTGGGGCAGGCAGTGGATGCTGGCTGTTGTCGCAAGTATTTCCATCATCATCACCGCGGCGTATATCATGATCGCCATTCGCCGCGTGTTCTTTGGTCCAATGCCTGAAAATCTCGAAGGGCATATCTCACCCATTACCGCGTTGGATAAGGTCGCCATCTTCACCCTTTGCTCCTGCATGGTCATTATCGGCGTCTTCCCCGCGGTGATGGTTCCCATGGTTGAAAAAGGCGTTGAAAATATCCTGCGTCTCCTGGGAGGTGCATAAATGTTTACTCCTGTGATGTTCGCTTCCATCCTCCCTGAAATTTTGATCCTCGCTCTCGCCGTGATTTTGCTCGTCGTTGAGCCTTTCTGGAAAGAAGATCAGCGCCGCAATGTGGGCTGGCTCACTGCGGGCGGACTTTTCATTACCATTATCGTTAGCCTGCTCTTTGGGCAGCCCGGCGAACCAATCGCCGTCTTTGGCGGAATGATCCGCTTTGACTGGCTGGGCTTCTTCTTCAAACTTCTCTTCATGTTCGCCGCCGCAGTCACCGCGCTGATGCTGATGGATCACGAGAAGGCTGGACAACGCGGCGAGGCATATCTTCTCCTTTTAGCCTCGCTGATCGGCATGAACCTGATGGCTGTTTCTGCCGACCTGATCATGCTCTACCTCGCGATTGAAACCGCTTCCATCCCACTCTATATCCTCGCAGGCTTCCTTTTGGTTGATGATCGTTCCACCGAAGCAGGCTTCAAGTATTTGCTGTTTGGTACGCTGGCTTCGACCATCATGCTTTATGGCTTTAGTTTGATCTTCGGCTTTGCCGGCACGACCAATCTTTATCAACTCTCCGAGATGCTCACTGTTGGTAGTCTCTCGCCTTTGGTTGCATTCTGTTTGATTGTTCTCGTGCTGGTGGGAATTGGCTTTAAACTTGCCATTGTTCCCTTCCACTTTTGGGCGCCCGATGTGTACGAAGGTTCACCGACTCCCGTGGCTGGTTTTCTTTCAACCGCCTCCAAAGCCGCTGGTTTTTCGGTCATTGTCCGCTTCCTTTTTGTCGCCTTCCCCGAATTCGCCCCCTCGTGGACTTTGATCCTCGCCGCGCTTTCTGCCATCACCATGACTGTCGGCAATCTGCTTGCGATGTCGCAGACCAATATCAAACGCTTGCTTGCTTATTCATCCATTGCACATGCAGGTTACGCCTTAATCGGCGTGGTCGCCTTTAGTCAACTGGGCGCAACGGGTGTGATCTTCTATCTTGCGGCATACATCGTCACCAACCTGCTCGCCTTCGGTGTCGTCATGGCATTCAGCCGTGTGACAGGGCTTGAAGATATCAAAGATTACGCGGGCATGAGTCGGCGTAATCCCTGGCTGGGGCTGATGATGCTGGCGGCTTTCCTCTCGCTTGCGGGCATGCCTCCATTTGGCGGTTTCGTGGGCAAGGTCTTTGTCTTTGCCGCAGGTGTGCAAGCCAACTACACTTGGCTTGTGGTTGTTGGTATTCTTAATTCGATCCTCGGCGTGTACTACTACCTCAATGCAATGAAATACGTTTATCTTTATCGTATGCCAAATGAAGATGAAGAGAATCACCCCATTTCATTGCCCCGTCCGTATGCGATTGCGTTGGTTATTTTAACGATTGGCGTGATTTTGGTCGGTACCGTGTTCGCCCCGTGGTTTACCTGGTCTGATGCCGCGGCGTTGAATTTATTCTAGGAATATCTGACGACGGATGATGGATGGTGGACTGTTGTTCATCATTTATTGTCCGCCGTCATTTCCGTTTGACATCCCTTTCACCTGTCAGTTATAATCGTGCGAACATGACACAATCTGAGAAAGACCGTCGAAATAGTATGATAAGCACCCTGTTGGTCGTGGTGATTGGGCAGGTGGGTTGTTTGACACTGGCGGTCATTCTAGCCTCTGTTTTTGGCGGCTTGTGGCTTGATAATACGTTTGGAACGAAACCAGTTTTTACCCTGGTGTTGTTGTTTGCTGGCATCCCTCTTTCGGTGCTTCTGATGCTATACGTCTCGCGGAAATCGCTGGCGCGGCTGAAGGAAAAATATGAAACCGAAGAGAAAGAAACTATCGCTTAGGAGGCGGGCTTGGAGACCCAAAAACGTACCCCGTGGCGGCGCTGGATTG
>JAIFKY010000122.1 GCA_020049345.1 Anaerolinea sp. | reverse complement strand
TTTCATTTCCTGCTTGATTACGTTCCGAACTGGGAACTGTCATACGGGCGCGGTGGTTTGATCCAGTACCAATCCTTTGTGCCCAAGGAGACCGCTGAGGATGCCTGGCGTGAGATGCTGACTTTGTCTTTGAAACGTGGACTCCCATCCTACCTGGGTGTGACCAAACGCCACCGCCCCGATAAATTCCTGCTCACTCATGCAGTGGACGGGTTCTCGCTTGCGCTGGATTTCAAAGTCACTGACGGAAACCGCGCGGAACTCGGCGCAATGTTGCAGGAATTTGACAAGATCATTTTACAGGCAGGCGGCAGGTTCTATTTTGCGAAGAACAGTGAAACCACCGCTGAAACCGCTCAGGCGTTTTATGGAAAAGAAACAGTCGAGAAATTTAAGAAGTTAAAGAAACGCTGCGATCCCAATGGGTTGTTGGAATCAGATTTGTACCGCAGAATTTTTGAGTGATTTATAACTTACGCATCACGGATTAGGTAATCCGTGATGCGTAAAAAGCAGTGAAGACGGTAATCAATATATGCAGTTTGTCTGAGTTAGGTAGCGGGGAATTTTATTTACTGATGTCGTTTACGTAATCAATTGCGCCGGAACAAGCCCCTGTAAGAAATGGAGAGACATTCTCCCAGGTCAGGTCTAAACTTTCACCCTGCGCGTGGGTGATTCCTTCTGCAAGACAGCCGCCGCCCGCGTTGTAGTTGACCAATGTAAATTTCCACAAATCTTCAAACGAAGCCGCAGTCCCTGGTGCGTTCCCTGTGTAATTGCGAATGACCTGTCCGGTTTGTTCGCAATTGGCGAGCATGGTGTGAGCGAAGACGACCACTGAAAAGTCGGCCTGTGCCAGATCCAATCCCAGCGGGCAATCTTCGCAGGTTGCGTTGACACTGCCCACCAGCGCGCGCCGCAACTCCACCTGCTGTTCCTCTTCAAGATGCATGTAACCATCTCCGCAGGTGTCTTCGGGGTATATCATCGGACAAAATTGTTTGTAAAATGCGTCGTTCCAAAACAAGGTTGTGTCTGCGCCGCGTTCTGTGAGTTGTCCCAACCCCACATCTGGCACGCCCTCATAGACACCGGGCCAAAACTGGCTTTCACGAGCAAATAGATTTTTCAAGAGCCGCGCCGGTACTGCTGTTTCCTTTGCTGTGCTTAGAATCAATTTGTCAAATTGATTCTGCCATTCGGTGACAGCCGGACGCGACACCTCAAGCCCACATTGGTTGACTCCGCCCCCGGGTGGTAATCCGCTGTCGGCGCAGGCGCTTGCATCCACCGCGCCTTGCTGAATCAAGTTTGTGGCGAGGTAGGTGTAGGGAATGTCACTGCTGAGTTCTTCGCTTTGTTTGGGCGTGGCGAGCCAATTTGGAGGTCCGCCAACTGGGGGGAATACATCCCATGAGGCGGCGCATGTGGCTGCGCTTTGTCCCAACCATTGAGTGGATAGCACATCCACATACCAATACATTTGATCTGGATTGCCTTCATCTGCTGTTTGCACGCGGACTTGCGCGCTGTAAATAATGCTGCTGTCGCCGTATGTGGAATATGACCAGAATTCAACGGTTACGCCTTCTTCGGCGGTTTCAGGAATGCTGAATTTGCATGTTTCTTCGTTGCAACTAAAGGGTTCGCCGTCGTACGTTCCTTCAATGCGCGTAATGGATTCGTCTGGTAGTGGTTCCTGCCCTGTGATAACCAGTGTCGGTTCATTCTCGCATATATTTGTGGATGTGCTTTTTACAGGTTCGCAGTCTTCGATTGTGATCCATGCGCTGGCGGGTTCAAGTTCCAACGGTATTTGTTTTTCTTCCATGTAACTGTCTGTTGGAAAAACATAGTAGCCTTTGCACGCTTTTTTGTTGTTCGCCATGCAAGGGTCTTGCACGATCCATGTTGCGTAGATGGTTTCGCCGCAATCTCTATATATTTCCCACGGGAGCGGCATCCCTTCGTGATCTATCATCACGGTGCAGATTGACTTTTGATTTTTCCAGGTTGCCAGTTGCCACTCGAATGCTTTGTATTCCACGGTCAGTACGGTGAATCGGTCTGGTCCAGGCGGCGGATTTGGCGCGGTCTCTGCGCTGGGCGCGGCTGAAGTGGGACGCGTGAATGCTGTGCCATTGATGGCGATGATAATCGAAAGCAGTCCGAGTACCCAGTGGCGTTTCATAGTTTATTAACTCACCTTACGCAGTGCGCCGCACCTTACTTTGCGAATGATCACGTAAATCAGAAGTAAAAGGAGACCGCTTTTAATTATAAGCGGTCTCCTTCGTTTTAAAACATTTCATTTTTGCGATTTCGGTTTTTCGTCCTGCATGGATTCGAGGGTTTCGATATCCCGTTTGAGGTTGAGACTGCGGATGTATAAACTGACGATGTAGATGCCCATGGTGATAAAACTGACGGCGAAGCCCGCGATCATGTAAGTTGAGGTGTCGGGAGTGTTTTCCATTAAGTTTTCCTTTTTTACATTGAAACTTTAAGTTTAAGTTGTTCGACCTTGTCTTCCAGACTGCCGAGGCGGATGCGGTGCCAGATTAGATCAACAAAAATGACGGTGAAGGCAAACAGGGCGAAGAAAAATGCGATTTTCATGTCGCCGTTCATGCTCATTTTTTCCTGGTTGGCATTCGCCGCGCCGACGATGACCGGGTGGATGGTGCGGAAGAGGCGGATGACCATGAAGGTGATTGGGGCGCTGACGCCACCCAGCAGGGTGTAGACTGCGCCAAACCGCGCGCGCTTTTCGGGGTCGTCAATTCCCTGGCGCAGCATAAAGTACGCGATGTAGATCAATTCGGTGACGGCGGCGGTGGTCAGGCGCGGGTCCCATGTCCACCAGGTGTTCCAGGCGGGACGCGCCCAAATGGAACCCAGCACAATTGTCAGGAAGAAGAAGACCGTGCTGACTTCCACTGCGGCGACTTCAAAGCGATCCCAGCGCATGTCCTTGGTGATCAGGTAGGCAACGCCTGATACGGCGGCGATGATGAAACCCAACATGCCGACCCAGGCTGTGCCGATGTGAAAATAAAACACGCGCTGAACTTGTCCCATCACCAGTTCGGTGGGAGCGAAGAAGAGCGCAAGATAGGTGGATATTGCCAATACAATAATTGAAACAACATCAAGTATTTTTAATGCGATTGGTTTGGATTGCATGGAGACTCCTGAGTAAATTTGCGATTTCCGATTTTTAATTACCAATTACTGCCCTCACTCTTCCACTACGAAATCAAACACCATGAATGCCACGGCGATGAAGACGACATCATACACAATGAGAATATTAAGTGGAATGAGAACTTCGGCAAATTCTGCGCCGGTCAACAAGCCATTGCTGGCTTTGACGGCCGCCAGTAAAACGGGGATGGCAACTGGAAATAACAAGATTGGTAGTAATACTTCGCGCGTGCGGGTTTGCACAGACATGGCAGAGAGCAGTGTGCCAACGGCAACATATCCAATGGATCCAAGCAGAATAATGCCGATCAGGTCAAGGCGGAAAAGGTTTACGTTGTACAAAACACTGTAGACGGGCAGGACAATCGCTTCCACAATCAGCATGAAGGCGAGGTTGCTGATGGCTTTGCCAAAATAAATGGCAGAGCGATCCACAGGCGCGAGCAGCAGACCATCCATGCAGCCGCGATCTTTTTCAGTAGCCATGGATCGGTTTAGTCCAAGTGTGCCTGCGAAGGCGAAGGTTGTCCACAACACGCCTGCGGTGACTGACTGCCGCACTTTCACATCCAGCTCCAACGCAAAGTTGAAGATGATGATGACCAAAAGAGAAAAGACCAGCATGGCAGAGACCAATTCAAACGAGCGGAACTCCGCCGCGAGGTCTTTTTGCACGATGGCGAAGGTGGCTTTTAAGAGAGAAGGATGAGTGATGAAGGATGAAGGATGAATAGAATCTGTATTCTGCATTCTGCCTTCTTCATTCTGCATTTTGTTTGTCATATCAATCCGCCAGCGCCTGTTTGTAAAATGCGAGCAGGTTTGTGTTTTGCAATTCTTTTTGAGTTGCCGAAGCCGCAATCACGCCGCGTGAGAGGATGTCAAAGCGGGTGGCGAGGTCTTCGGCGCGGGCGAGGTCGTGCGAGGTCATCACCACGGTACGCCCTTCGGCGGCGACGGAGCGCAGCACTTCATCCAGCATTTCAGATGCGTCTTGATCCAAGCCTGTGTAGGGTTCATCGAACAGCATTACTTCGGGGTCGTGGATTACGGCGCGACCAATGGCGAGCCGCTGCTGCATTCCGCGTGAGAAGGTGCGGACTAAATCTTTGCGGCGATTTTCCAAGCCGACCATTTCCAACACTTCGCTAATTCGTGATTGATAATTGGCAATGCCATACATCTGCGCGTAAAACCGCAGGTTTTCCTCTGCTGTCAAATCTGGATACAGCAAAGGCATGTGCGAAACAACGCCCAACCTGGCGCGGACTTGTGCGGCTTCGCCTGGCAGTTGATGTCCCGCAACTTTTACATATCCCATGGATGGACGCGAAAGCGTGGCGAGAATTCGCAGGAAGGTGGTCTTGCCCGCACCGTTCGGACCAAGCAAGGCTACAAATTCACCGGACGCAACAGAAAAATCCAAGCCGCGCAGAATGTTTTTTAGCCCAAAGCGTTTGATGAGTTTCTTGACGATAATCATGTTTGTGCTCAGTGATTGGTAAATGGTAATTTATCTCAATTACCATTTACCAATCACCAATTACTACGCCTTTCTCTTCAACGCATCTTTCAATTCACTGCGGCGTTGTTGATAGGCTTCGTCGGGAATTTTGCCAGCGCGGTGCAGGTCATCGAGCGCGATGATGGCATCCATGAGCGATTCGGGGTCTTCAAATTCGTCGTCTTCATCATCCTCTTCCTCGTCCGCTTCTTCTTCGCCTTTGCCGCGGTCGCGCCAGAACAGCCACGCGCCAGCCAAAATGAGTACAACGCCAAAAACGCCGATGCCAATCAGCAGGTTTTTATTCTGTGTCACATCGGGGTTGACGGCTGTGGTTTCGGGCGCGCCTGTCAGGGTAAATTCAATGCTCTCGTCTTTCGCAAGTCCGCTGGCGGTGTAGGTCTGGAAATTCATGGTATCCATTGCCTGCACGCCGCCTTCGGTTAACGTTTTGCCATCCACTTTTACGCCTGCGGGAATGAGCAAGGTGATGCTGTCAATGGGGATGATCGCAGATTGAGAGATGGTAATTTCTTTTGTGTTTGGTACCGATGAATACGCAATCAAACCATAGGGTGTTGTGCTGGGCGGCATGGCAAATCCGCCATCAGTCGGCATGAATGGCGCGGTATCCTGCGTGGCTTCGTAGCCAAGCCCTTCCGCGCCTGTGGGGAAGGCAATGAACGGAATATCCTGTGCGTCTTTCATTTTCACGACGACAGTTTTATCGCTGGTGTTGACGATGGAATAAACGGAAAAGATTTGCGCGCTGTCTGCGTTGGCAAGGTCAAAGAAAATTTGCAATGACTCAATTTTCAACACGCTGAAATCTTCGGTAGTGGGGTGGATCGAAATGGGCGTCAGGCTCAAATCGGTCATGCCTGCTTCCGCAATCGTAAACTCAGACTGATAAGTCAGCCCGTCCACAATTACTTCTGCCAGATAGATTCGACTTTCAAGAATTTCGACATTTTCAAAAACAAACGTCCCGTCAGAGTTGACCACGCTTTCGAGCGTCACAATCTCCATCGGAGCCGTGCTCATGTCGCCGCCGTGTTCGTAGCCGCGTAAAATCACCAGCGTGTGCGATGGAAGTTCTGTGCCCGTTTGATTTTCTACGGAGCCGCTGACATTGCCCAAGCCCGCGATGGTGGCCGCTTCAGGCGTGGCTTCGGGTTGGGGTGTACTGCCTTCGGCAAGGGGCGTGGTTTCAGCGGATGGTGTTCCGCTCTCAGCGGTGATCACTGCCTCAGTGGCAGGAACAGCCGTCGGCGCGGAAACGGACGCGGCGAAGGTCAAACTGCGGAGGTACGCCGCAACCGCCTGCGCTTCTTCATCTGTAAAATCTTTTCCAAAAGCGGGGATTTCACCCGCGCCGTTTTTGATCAAATCCACCAGGTCGTTTTCAGAAAGCGCCGACATCATCTTCTGGCTGCTGAAAGATTTGGCGCAGTCGGCGCAAAGCGACTTGCCCAGTTCAATTTGATCGGGCGTGGTGTGCAGGGTCAGCGCGTACGCCACCACATCCCAGCGTTCTTGATCGCTTAGGCTGGCGAAGGGCGGCATGAATTTTTCAAGATTGCCTTGCGTAACGATCTGAAACCATGTCGATGGGGGCTTTATTGTTGCAACTTCTGACAAACCAAGTGCAGGAACGTTTATCTTTTGTTGTTCTTTCAACATTTTTCCCTGCACGCCGTCGCCCAAGCCGGTTTCACCGTGGCAAGCCGCGCACTTCTCAGCATAAATTGCCGCGCCATTTTCCACATCGGGCGTGTTGGCTGGGAACAGCGGCATAGGCGTTGGCGGCACATAATCTGGCGGCGGGGTAACATCTTCCGCGAGGGTAAAGTTACAAGCGGCAAGAAAGACCGCGATGATTGCTAAAAGTATTGTGTGACGGATTTTCATTAATTCCTCAGTTTATTTTGGTAATTAGTAAATGGTAATTACCAATCTCCAATTACTATTTACTAATTCAACGACTTCCCACACGCGGGACAAAACTTATCCGTCACCAGTACGGGCTTGCCGCACTTCGGACAAAATCCCGCAGACTTGCTTTTGTGCTCTTTGCGGCGCGAGGCGATCATGGATTCGAGATCATCGTCGCTGTCTGCAATGCTGGCAGTTTGCGCGCCTGCATCGGCGCGGCCTGCGGCGGTGGCTTTTTCAATCCGCGCTTCGGCATTGACTGCGGATGAGGCAACGGGCGCAAGTTCATCCAGTTTGCGCAGAATTTCGGCGCCTTTTTGTAAAAGTGCGGCGCGTTGGTCGGGATATTCGCCCGCGGGAATTTTTCCGAGGTTGAAGTCGAAATCCAATTCCTGCAAAGAGTTGATCACGCGGTCGCGTTCCGCTTTGAGCGCAGAGACTTCGTGCGTTTCGTTCGCGCGGGTACGGCGCGCGCGCATGGTAAATGGCGCGTACAAATACATGCCTGTCATTACAATTACAGCGAGAATAAAAAAGATTGAACTTATTTCCATTGTTAAATGCCCTATTCAATGCCCTGGATAATGGATTTGATTTCATTCACCGACGAAAAAGGACCAATTTTCACATGGCGCAAAACTCCTGCGCGGTCAATGAAATAGGTTTCTGGTACGCCCATCTGGCGGTTGAGGATGCTTGAAATATTTGATTTCAAGTCAGGCGCATTGGGGAACGAAATGTTGAATTTTGTCAGGTATTCGCTTGCGCCAGCGGGCGTATCCACATAATCCACGCCGATGAAAACCACATCGCCGCCGTCTTTGTAAAATTGCCAGGCTTCCTCCAGGTCGGGCGCTTCCTGCTCACAGGGTTTGCACCACGAAGCCCAAATGTTGATCACAACGATCTTGCCTTGCAGGTCAGCAAGACTCATCTTTGCCGTGCCGTTGTATTCATAGCCAGGGTAATATTCAAGGTCAAATTGCGGCACCGGCTTGCCGATCTCAGCCATTGGGTTTTGGGCGCGGCGCAAGCCAAATGCAACCAACGCCAGCAGCGCCGCCAAAAAAGTCCAAATGGCAATTTGGACAGGCAGCGAAACACCGCGTTTTTCGTTTGTTGTTTCTTCGGTCATAACATTCTCCGTGTAAATATGTCGCTGCGAGGCGTTCTTGTTCTTTGCCGAAGCAGCCTCTCGTTGAAAGGAGATTGCTTCGTCGGAAGGGTAAGAACCCTCCTCGCAACGACATATCAGGTCTGGATGATCTACTTTTGTTTTTTCAATTCTTCTTCAAGACGAGTCACATACTCATCTTTTTCAGCGGATGATGAAGATGCGCCGCCCGCTCCGCCTGAAACTGGTGCGGCGGCTTTGGGCTTTGTCCACTCTTTGAGCGAGCGGAAGAGGACGACTGCCCCCGCAAGAATGACCGCGGGCGGCAGGAGGTAAACCAGCCAGTAGAACCCTTCTTTGGGAGGTTCAGCCAGCACGCGTGCGCCATATTGTTCTTCAAAATGTTTAATGATCTCGTCTTCTGTTTTACCTTCCGCCAGCATGGTGCGGATCAACTCGCGCCAGTCGTGGCAGGCTTCGGTGGGGCAAACATCCAGCGGCGTGCTTTCGCAAACAGGACAATATAATTTATGCGCGACCGCATTCACCTCATCGTCAGTGGGTGGGTTATTGCCCTGCGCAAGCGCAACGCCCGTGAATAGGGCGCCTAGTAAAAATGTAAAGATGAGTGTGTATAAAAACTTTTTCATGATAACTCCGAAAGGTCGAAGGTCAAAAGTCGAAAGTCACGTGACCTTCGACTTTTGACCTTTTGACTTTTTCTTGTCAGTCCGCCGCGCTGGTTTGGTTTGCTTTTCGCGCAACGCGCACAGGTTCTTCGGCAGGGTCGCGGTCTGGCCATGCCGCAAAGATGATGCCGACCAAAAAGAGCAGGCTGCCGATCCACAGCCAGTTGACCAGCGGGTTGACGAAAATCTTGAAGGTCGCACCCATGCTGGAGACGGGCTGCCAGTCTACAAGCAGAACGTACAAGTCGTCTCTAAACGTGGAACGGTTGCCGGGGATGGTCATGTTTTGCTGTGAGTCAAAATAATAGTCAATGCGCGGGTTCAGTTCGCCGAGATAAATTCCGTTTTTGTAAACATCAATTGTGGCGCGGGTAAAGTTCACGCCTTTGCCTGAGTCATCCCACGAAGCCAACTCGCGGTATTCAACGGTGTACCCGCCAATATCCAATTGGTCGCCTTGTTTCAGCGAGCCTTGAGTTTCTTTTTGGAATATTTCAATACCAAGAATACCGATTGCCATCAACATCATGCTGATGTGGATAATGTATCCGCCGTAGCGGCGGCGGTTGCGTCCCATCAGGCGGGTGAGCGAGGTCAGGAAGTTTTCGCTCTGCGCTCGCTGTCGCGCGCGCGCGGCACGCCAGAATTCTTGAAAAGTAACCAACAGAACAAGCGCAATCAGAAAGAACCCAATCAAGGCGATATAGTTCTGGGTGTAGGTGGCGAACAAAACCGCTGTGATGATGGCTGCCGCCAGCGCCGATTTCCACATGGCGCGTCCCAGAGTCTGAATGGTCGAATGTCCCCACGCCGAAAGCGGAGCGACACCCATCAGGAACATCAACGCCGCGAAGATCGGCGCTGTGGCGCGCTCATAAAACGGCGGTCCCACGGTTACTTTTTGCCCTGTGAATAATTCTGAAACCAGCGGGAAAATCACGCCCCAGAAGCAAATCACTAGCACGCTCATAAAAAGCAGGTTATTGAGCAGGAACAATGCTTCGCGTGAAAGCATGGACTTCATCTCGGTTTCGCCGCGCAGCATGGGCCAGCGCCAGATCACCAATGCAATGGAAACCACCAGCGAGAGCGTTACGAATCCCATAAAGAAAGGACCGATTGGGCTGTTGGCAAAGGCGTGAACCGATGACAGAACGCCAGAGCGCGTCAGGAAGGTGCCGAAGATCACAAGCGCGTAGGTGAGGATGACGAGGATCATGTTCCAGTGTTTGAGCAGACCGCGCTTTTCTTGAATCATCACCGAATGGAGGAATGCGGTGCCTGTCAGCCAGGGCATGAAGGCCGCAATCTCAACCGGATCCCAGCCCCAGTAGCCGCCCCAGCCGAGAACATCGTATGCCCAGCGTCCGCCGAGGACGAGCCCGAAGGAGAGGAAGAGCCAGGCCCACAAAGACCAGCGGCGGGTCAGGCGGATCCAGCGGTCATCGGTGCGTCCGGTGATCAGCGCCGCCATGGCGAAGGCGTAGGGGATGACGTACGAGACGAAGCCAAGATAAAGCATCGGCGGGTGGATGACCATGCCCGGGTGGCGCAGGAGCGGGTTCAATCCATTTCCATCGCCGGCTGTAAAGAGAGTCGCGTTTGCGGGGGCAAACATGTGCGGTTCCACATTTCCGTTGACCAGCCAAAAGCGTGTAAATGGATTTTCGAAAACGACCACCATGCCGAGGAAGAATATGAGCGTGGTTGAACAGATCACGATCACCCACGGCAGGAATTCAATATCGCGTTCCCATTTGCGGATGGTGACTGCGGAGGCAAACGCCGCCAGAAGCCAAGACCAAAATACCAGCGAGCCGGCTTGTCCGCCCCACCATGCGGTTACTTTGAGGTAGGTGGGCATACTGCGGCTGGTCACTTCATACACGAAGGCAACTTCAAAATGATTGTTGACCAGTAAATAGATCAAGGCCGCCGCTGAAAGCGAGATCAACGGGAACATGAGTAACATTGAACGGCGCGCGCTTTCCACCATTGCGGCAGATTTGCTTGTCGCGCCATAGACCGCCGCAAATACGCTGTAAATTGCGACGATAAAACTTACCACTAAAATTCCATATCCAAATTCTGCGAACATAGGGTTATCCTGTTTTAATGGGAGTGTCTAATTTTGTGGACTTGCCAAAATATTTCACCACAGAGCACACAGAGATCGCTGAGAAAAACCGCTTAAAATCTCTGTGAACTCCGTGCTCTCTGTAGTAAAAGGGGCTTAGCCCATTCTTTTAGTCACTCCCGTTTAATTTTATAAGTTCGTAGTCCGGTAAATTGCCAATTACCAAATCCCTATTTCGTCGCGGCTTGCTCTGGAACCGCTTCTTCGTATTTGGTCGGGCATTTGAGCAATAATTCGTCTGCGTAGAAAACGCCATCGTCGCCGAGTTTGCCGGTCATAATAGCCTGTGCCTCACCGCGCAGCAGGTCTGGCTTTGCGCCAACATAACTGACGCTCAATCGTTGGCGGGTTGGGTCGTTGACGGCTTGTTCTAACACTTCAGCCAATCCGCCTTGCGCTTCAATTTCGGAATTGTCGCCGGAGACATGAGCCACATCAAAGGTCAGGGTCAGCGTATCGGAATCGTATTGGATCGTATCTCCGAGTACGGCGCCTGAGAGGCGCAGGCTCTTGCCGACCACAGATGATCCTTCGGCTTTTACTTCATCAACGGTCATGAAATATTGAGCGCTTGCCTGTGTGGATGAAAAAATAAGATAGACAACTGCCGCCAAAATTAGCGCGCCGCCAAGAAAGAATTTAGTACGTTGCATGGGTTCCTCCAAAAGAGTTCTTGAGGCATTCAGCCTCAAATGTAAAAATGTGCGAAATGTAACAATCTATATCCATTTTACATGGCGAGATTAATTGTCCCTTAGTTTTACGGGGGGATGGATGTCACTAAAATTTCCCAATTTTGTCTTATTTTTGACAAGTTCAGGGTGAATACCGAATTTAGAAACTTGGAAATGAAATCCTTGTTGTGTACAAAAAATCTCTCACCACAGAGACCACGAAGACCACGGAGATTTTTAAAGAGATTTTCTCAGTGATCTCTGTGGGCTTCGTGGTGAAATCTTTTGGAAACTCCACAAGATTAGCCACTCCCTGAATTTATGCGAGAGATCCGTTTTTTTGTTTGATGATATAGTAGGAAAATTAGACAAGGAGATTTGCTTTATGCGAACTAAATTAACCATATTTCTCTTGCTGTTCGGAATACTTATCCAGCCCGCGCAGTCTGCATTTGCCCTGCCCCGCGCAGATGTGACGAATGATCAGGTCATGTTTGACTTTCCAAATACAGCCACCTTTTCAGCCACATTGAGCGCTGATTCCAACATCACCTCGGTGACTTTGGAATATGGCAATGAACAACAAACTTGCGGAGAGGTGGTCGCCAAAGCCTTTCCTGACTTTACATCCGCAAAAGACACGCAGGTTGAGTGGACATGGGATATGCGCCAAAGCGGATCGCTTCCGCCGGGTGCAAGCATTTGGTGGCGCTGGCTTTACACCGATGAAACAGGCGCGCAATTTACAAGCGAACTCAAAACCGCCACCTGGCTTGATAATGTTCACGACTGGCAAACCATCTCAAGCGGCGACTTGCGCCTGCATTGGTACGGGAACGATAAATCCTTTGCTCAAACCATGCTGGATGCCGGCGTCGAAGGTCTGCGCCGTAATAAAGAACAGGCGGGGTTGGGCACAGACACGCCGATTGATCTTTATGTTTATCCAAACTATGACGACATGAAAGACGCCATTCTCTATGAACCCTCATGGACAGGCGGAATGGCTTTTCCTGAATACAATATTTTCATCATGGGCGTCTCTCAATCAGATTCCGCATGGGATCAAAATACCGTCATCCATGAATTGACCCATATTTTGACGGGACATTTCACATTCTCCTGCATTGGCTCAATGCCGACCTGGTTGAGTGAAGGACTCTCCATGTTCAGCGAAGGCGAACTCGATTCCAACGCGCAAGCCCAGCTTGATCAGGCAATTCGCGCCGATGATCTTTTATCTGTCCGCTCGTTGAATGGCGGCTTCTCTGAACTTCCCGACAAAGCCAACCTTTCCTACAGTCAGTCACAGAGCATTGTCAGTTTTTTAATCAAAACCTACGGGCAGGAAAAATTAACGCAACTGCTGGTCGCCTTGCGCGATGCCAAACCGATTGACGATGCTCTGCTCGAAATTTATGGATTTGACACCGATGGCTTGGAAGATGCCTGGAGACAATCGATTGGAGCCGCGCCCCGCGCTGTTTCTGCCCAGCCGACATCCCAGCCAACCCCAACCTTTGTCCCAACCTACGTGCCCGTCTCCGGTGCGCCGCTGGCTGTGACTCCCACACCTTACGCGGTTCCCACTTCGTCATTTACAGATGCAAAACCAGCAGAGACATCCAAAACTCCCTTTATCTTGTTGACCATTGCATTGGTTTGCATCTGTCTGGTAATCTTGATCGTCCTTGGCGTGGCAATTTTGGGATTTGTTGTCCGCTCGCAAAATCAAAAGGCAGGCAAAAAATGAGCAACATCTTTTTTTTCAACCACAAAGGAAATAATGGGACGCAAAGCGGAAAAGCAAAAAAAATGTCCTTCATCATCCTCACGCTGATACTTTCCCTTGTACTTTCAACCAGCGCGAAGAAAGCATCAGCCTTGCAAATTGATATTCCGCTTGATCAGGCGTTGGTTTACAGCGGCGGAGAATCGACCAACTTGCGAGATTATGACCCCGCCACAACTTACAGTTCTGGCAATAAACTGGTATTCAGTGGATTGGTTTCCTTCGACCCGCATTTGAACCTCACCCCCGATCTTGCCGCGACTTGGGATGTCAGCGACGATGGCACAGTGTACACCTTCCACATCCGCGATAATGCCCGCTTCCACGATGGGCGCTTTGTCACTGCCCGGGATGTGGTCTATTCTTGGGAACGCGCCGCCAGCCCCCAGCTTGAGTCTGCCACGGTCTTGACTTATCTCGGTGATATTGTTGGCGTGCGTGAAATGGTCGCAGGGCAGGCAGATCACATCAGCGGGCTGGAAATTATTGATGAATTGACTTTGCAAGTTACCATTGATGCTCCCAAGCCTTACTTCCTCTTGAAACTTACCTTCCCGACTGCTTTTGTGGTGGATAAACAAAATGTGGAAACCGGCGAGGAATGGGTCCACAAACCCAATGGCACGGGACCCTATCGTTTAACAGAATGGAAGTCTAATGAATACATTCTCTATGAAGCCAATCAAGATTTCTATTTGGGCGCGCCTTCCATTCCTTACGTGGTTGTAAAACTCTTCGCGGGTGACGACTTGCGCTTGTACGAAACAGGTGACGTGGATGTAGCCGGTGTGGGCTTGTACAACGTGGATCGTATGCTTGACCCCACAGAACCGCTGCACACGCAACTGGTTACGGGTGTTGATCTTTGCACAGGCTACGTTGTATTTGATACAACCCAGCCGCCCTTCGACGACGCCAACGTTCGCAAGGCGTTTTCGATGACATTCGACCGGCAGCGTTATATTGATGTTGTTCTGCGCGGACAGGCTTTGCCCGCCATTGGTCCGTACCCACCCGGCTTGCCTGGCTTCAACTACGATTTGAAAGGACTGCCTTACGACCCCGCTCAGGCGCGTGAGTTGCTCAAACAATCCAAATATGGCGGCGCGGAAGGCTTGCCGCCCATCGTATATACCGACGGCGGTATTGGCAGTTATGTTGGCGCGGATGTCGCCGCGCTGGCTGAAATGTGGGAACAGAACCTTGGCGTGACGATTAAGATCGAGAATATTGAATATAACTATTACTACGACCAAATTTATTCGGGCAATCACGGACAAATTTTTAGCGGCGGTTGGTGCGCCGATTACCCAGACCCCGAAAACTTTGCCGATGTTCTCTTCCACAGCGGATCAACGCAAAATAACGGCGGTTACTCCAACCCTGAGTTGGATGCGCTCCTTGAGCAGGCCCGCGTCGAACAGGATGTAACCCAACGCATTGCCATGTACCAGCAAGCCGAACAAATGATTGTGGATGACGCGCCCGTCTTATTCACCACGCACTCGCTTTCGTATCAATTGGTACAGCCCTACGTCAAGGGATTTGTCTTCACTCCCATTACGGTTCCGCTTGAAAGATATATGTGGCTGGATGGAAAATGAGTCGGCTTAAGTTACCCTCCAAAACAGAAACCATTCTCTGGTGGAGTTTTATCGTTGCGGGCATTTTGCTGCGGTTGCGGCAATATTCGCTCAACCGATCCTTTTGGGCTGACGAGTCCAGCCTGGCGATTAATCTGGTGGCGCGCACATTTGGTCAATTGACCCAACCGCTCGACTATCAACAGGGCGCGCCAATTGGGTTTCTGTTCATCGAAAAAACCTGCATGACCCTGTTTGGCAACAGCGAATTCGCGCTGCGCTTGTTTCCGCTTGTCGCGGGGATTCTGGCGCTTTATTTGTTGTACCGCATCAGCAGGGATCATTTTGGCATGAGCGGCTTATTCGCCGTAGCCGCTTTCTCCATCGGCTGGGATTTGATCTACTACTCTTCTGAACTCAAACAATATTCCAGCGATGCCGCCATTGCCTTGCTGTTGATCTACCTTGCCTTGCGCCTGTTTGACGCCGAAACGACGCAGGCGCGGGATTTTATCCTGCTCGGCATTGTGGGCGTCATTGCCATTTGGGTTTCTCATCCCTCGTTTTTCATACTGGCAGGCATTGGGCTTGCGCTTTTGATTGAGAAAATAATCCGCCGCAGCCCCATGCCGCTTGGCTGGCTCTTCGCGCTCGGAGTTGTGTGGCTGGCATCTTTTGGACTCCAATATTATGTGTCTCTGCGCGGGCTGGCCGCTGACGAATATTTACAATATTATTGGGGCAAGGCATTCGCGCCCATGCCGCCCTGGCGCAATCGGGAATGGTATTTCAATACTTATGTTTCAATGATGGGCATTAGTCTGAGCACCGAGCAGATAGCCATTTTTCTTGCTCCCGTTTTGGCGGTGATCGGCGGCGTGTCGCTTTTTATCCGCAAGCGAAGCCTTGCCTTAATTCTTGTTCTGACCGCCTTCATAGCGCTTGTGGCTTCTGCCTTGCAAAAGTACCCGCTCAAAGGCAGGTTTATGCTTTTTCTGATTCCACTGTTCTTGTTAATCATTGCCGAAGGAATTGGACGCGTATATAAAATTACAGCAAAGAAGAGCCGCGCTCTGGCGCTTGTCTTGTCTGTCCTGCCCGCTCTCTGGCTTTTGTATTTCCCCATTGCGGTTTCCTACAATGAAACCCGCATCGCGCAAAGCGGCGCAGGCATTCGCCCAATGGTCGCGTATATTTCAGAACACAGAATGCCCGATGACATCATCTACGTTTACCACAGCGCCGACCCCTCGTTTGTTTATTACGCGCCGCTTTTTGGAATTGACATAAAAGACCAACATATCCGCATTGGCAAAAGCCCTGTCCTAAAAAAACGCGCGCTTGAAAAATTTTTTCAAGATGTGGACTCGCTCAAAGGCAACGGACGGGTCTGGTTTATCTTCACCGACATTGTAGATTGCGGCGGCTGTGATGGCGACCCGCAGGCTTTCTTTGTTTCCGAACTTGATCTGCGCGGAACCTTGCTCGATCAATCCAATGGGATTGGGGCAAATGCCTACCTTTACGACATGAACCGATGACGGCTACTGCGCCTCGATCACAAACTCCACCGCGTCAATCGGCGGCCCGAGGCTGGATACTAAAAAACTGAAAGCGATACTTGCCCCAGGCTGAATCGCTCCGCCTTCCCAGCGTTTAATTCCAACCACGCGCCCATCTTTATCGTACGCAACCGCCGCGACCCAGGTTTGGGTTGCGGCGGTTGATTCTGCGGGCAGGTGAACCTGTCCGCTCAGTTGGGCGGTGAGTCCGTTCCAGTCAATTTGAGCGGTGGCGTTTTGCAGGGTGGCAGGAAGATAGCGCGAGGCATTGGTTTCAATGGCGCTCAATACTTGAACCTGCACATTTGCGCTGACAGGCGTATTCGGAAAGAAAACATAGACCGGCAAAGATGTATTTGGCGGAATAATATCCAGCGGCATGAATGCGGTTTGACTTGCGAGCGCGTTGTTGGTTTCATCCAGCAATGTGATTTGCGCCGAGATGTTTTCGAGCACATTGGGCGAGTCGTTTTGAATCAATGCGAAACACCACAGACCGTCATCCGCTGTCGGGTGGCAAATGGCTTGGGTCACAGGAGCAGGCACGGGCGTGGGGCTGGACGCGGCGGCGATGGCGTTGGAACCGTCTGGGATCAGCAGAATCGTCCCGACTGACATGCTGTTTGGTGAGACATCTGGATTCGCCGCCCGTAAATCATCCTGTGAAATTTTGAATTGCTCTGCCAGTTCACTGAATGTGTCGCCTGATTTTATGGTGTACGCCAAAGGCGTGGAGGTGGGAATTGGCGTTTCGACGATGACCAGCACATTCGGCGCGGGCGTCAGGCTGGGCGTGGCAGTCAGGTACGGCTCAAGCGAAGAGTTGTTCGATGCGTTTTGTGGGGATGCGGGCGCGCAGGCGGTAATAAGAAATGCACAAGTCAATATTAGATTACGCATTCGGTGATTATAATAGCGGAGTTCGGAAGTTCCATATCCGAAGCGCAAAAGTCAAACTTTTGCACTCCAAAACAAAAAAATCTCTGGAGGCAATAATGAAATATCGTCATCTCGGCAGGACAGGCATTCAAGTCAGCGAACTTTCTTTTGGTTCGTGGGTCACGTTTCATAATCAGGCAGGCGTGAAATCGGCAGTGGATATGATGTCTGCGGCGTACGATGCAGGCGTGAACTTTTTTGATAACGCAGAAGTGTACGCGGGCGGCAAATCAGAATCGGTGATGGGTGAGGCGCTGAAGGAGTTGAAGTGGAATCGCGGCAGTTATTTAATCTCCACCAAACTTTATTGGGGCATCACTGAGGTTGTGAATCAAAAGAACACACTCAATCGAAAATATTTGATTGAAGGCATTGCCGGTTCGCTGGAACGCCTGCAATTGGATTATGTGGACTTGCTCTACTGCCATCGTCCCGATGCAACCACGCCGATTGAAGAAACCGTCTGGGCTATGCACAACATCATCGAATGGGGGCAGGCTTTATATTGGGGCACTTCCGAATGGGCGGCTTCTGAAATTACGCAAGCCATTGAATTTGCAGAGCGTCATCACCTGCACAAGCCGGTTGTCGAACAGCCGCAGTACAACCTTTTTGAGCAGGGACGAATGAATGGCGATTATGCCCGCTTCTACAAAACCTACGGCTACGGCACAACCATTTGGAGTCCGCTGGCTTCTGGTTTGTTGACGGGTAAATATCAGGGCGGTATTCCCAAGGATAGCCGTGGCGCGCTAAAAGGCTATGAATGGTTGAGTAATCACCTGACCGATGAGCAAAAATTGGCAAAGGTTGCAGCTTTGGAGCCAATCGCAAAGGGACTCGGCTGTTCGCTTCCGCAACTGGCAATTGCCTGGTGTTTGAAGAATCCATTTGTCAGCACGGTCATCACGGGCGCAAGCCGCGTGGAGCAGGTGCATGAAAACATGAAATCCGCCGCTGTGGTGGACAACATCACGCCGGAGATGATGGATGAAATGGATGTGATTTTTGGGATGAAGAAGGCAGAATAGTAGAATCAAACGGGCGCGTTGAAGGAAGTCCGTGTAGCGTGTTCCGTTTTGAAGGTTTACGCAGCACGCCACACGTTACATGTTGTAAATTTTCAACTGAAATGAAACGCGCCCAAATCAAATAATTACCACAGAGAACACAGATCACACGGAGGTTTTTAAAAGGTTTTCTCAGTGATCTCAGTGTTCTCTGTGGTTAAATCTCTTTCGGTTTATCCGAACAACCGTCCCAACCCTTTGCCCCCTGTTTTTTGGATCATCTTCATCATCTTTTGCGCCTCACGGAATTGTTTGATCAGGCGGTTCACATCCTGCACATCCATGCCACAGCCGGCGGCAATGCGCCTTCTGCGCGAGGCATTCAAAATGTCGGGGTCGCGGCGTTCCTTGAATGTCATTGAGTAGATGATGGCTTCAGACTGTTTGAACGATTTTTCCACGACGGCCGGGTCAAGTCCGCGCGCGGCTTGTCCCATTTGCCCGGGGAGCATTTCCATAATTTGCGAGAGCGGTCCCATCTTTTTCATTTGCTTCATTTGTTCAAGCCAATCCTCTAAAGAGAACTGACCCTTCATCATTTTTTGCGCCTGCTTCGCCTGCGCTTCCATGTCCTGCCCCTCGTAGGCGGCCTCGGCTTTTTCGATCAAGCCGATCATGTCGCCCATGCCCAAAATGCGCGAGGACAAACGCGAGGGGTCATACGCTTCGAGCGCATCGAGTTTTTCGCCGGTACCAATAAACTTGATCGGAATCCCCGTCACCGAGCGAATGGAGATGGCCGCGCCGCCGCGTGAGTCGCCGTCCATTTTGGTCAGGATCAAACCGGTGAGATTGATGGCATCTTTGAAGCCCTGCGCGATGTTCAACGCTTCCTGACCGATCATGGAATCGACCACGAGCAGAATATCTATCGGATTGACGTTGGCGGCGATGGCTTTCAACTCATCCATCA
>JAIFKY010000306.1 GCA_020049345.1 Anaerolinea sp. | reverse complement strand
CTACGGCGGCGGCACATCCACTTTACAAACCAAGAGCGAGTTTTGGGCATGGGAACGTACCAAAGGAGACTACTCAGGCACCACCTTGACACTTATCGCGCCGCGAAATCCCTGCTTGGGACGAGCGTGGGTGAGCCTTATTTGCGGGTGAAAAAGTTTTGTCGGTAAAAGGTTAGACAAATCTGCCCCGCTAACCTATAATCAACCAATAAGCCCCGCGGCTGGAACCACGAGGCTTTGAAAATGTACTACGCGATTGGGCGCGCAGTCCATAGGGAGATAATAGCATAATCCTGCCGCCTTCGCAAATCAAATTGTGCGGGCGGTTTTGTTAGTTTGGATTATTGTTATAAATCACACTCTCTGGCGTACATCTACAAATTTGATGTCGTTGCGAATTGCCATCTTTACTCTTTGACGGCGCGGCAATCTTCTTTTAAAACAGGAGATTGCTTCGGCGCACCAGCCCTGACGGGCGGTGAACGCTTCGCAATGACATTTGTACGGTAGAGAGAATTGGAACGGGAGTATTAGAGATGTCTATTGCCTTGGGATTTTACGATGTCTTTTCGTATGCGGTGCCGGGAATGTTTTATTTGTACCTGATAAATGAAGTCCTGCGCATCGCGGGCTGGAAATATATCAACATCATTCAGTTGACGCAAAGCGGCAATGCCGCCCCAAACGCCCTGGTTGTACTATTGCTCGGAATACTCGCCTTTGTAATGGGTCATGTATTTGAAGCCATTCGCTCGACTCTTCTGGATAAAATTCTCTATTTCGGCAGCCGCGACAGGGCGCTCGAAAACTTAAAGAAGCGTCTGGCAAATGCAGATATCAAAGTTGAATTTCATTTCGATGAATGGGCTATTTATCAGGAAGTACTGCGAATTCGAAACCCTGAGGCTGTGATCGAGCAGGAGCGCTTGAAGTCGGTTGCTTTGATGCTTCGGAACTTAAGTTTTGGCGCGTTGATGTTGGCGTTTTTACAATTGTCCGAATTTCTCAACAACTCACAGCAATCTTATCATCTGGTTGTTTGCGGGCTTGCCGTCCTGGCTTCTTATTTCATGTATAGCCGTTCCAAGCGTTTCGATGAGTGGTTTTTTCGCACCGTTTACACACAGGTTTTGGTGTATGGCGGAAACGTAAAAGACATCATACACAACTCCACGCCTGCCTGGAAGGAAAGTGTAAAACTCGAAAAACCACACGAAAAAACAAAGAACGCTTCCCGAAAAAAACCAGAGAATTTTCGCAAATCTATGTAACCCATAATCAGGCGACGGAATCCGCCAGAACATTCCAAGCATCAAGACCGAAGAAAAATACCTCCTCAACTGGAAGGAAGACGAAGCCGATAATGCAGGCTATAAAATTGACAAACACCTGCGTAAATTGTGCGAAAAAAGCCGCCGCCTCGAACTGATCCACAATTTCATGCTCTTCGACGGTGAAACAAAATTACTGGTTCATAGCAGGAAATTCTTCACAAGCCAAATGATAAACAGTCTCTGTTCGCAAAAAACAAGAAAATCCTTCACCACTGAGAACACAGAGAGCACGGAGTTTTTTATGGCTTTCTCTGTGCGCTCCGTGGTGAAATCTCTTTCGGCTTGTCCTAGTTAAGGACAAGTTATCGAAATCCAGTAATTTGGAGAGCGCCCAGCATCATTCCAGGCATAGACACCTACATCGAACGTTGTTCCTGTAAACCACACAAAACTACCTTGATGAGAGGTGGTATTTGCTCCATACGAAGCATCACCATCGGGGGAGTTTACTCCAAAACCCTTCTCGTTATCGGAATTGTCCAACCAGGACACATTAAATGTGTATGTCGCTGTACCGTCACCATTATCCGGACAGGATACTGACGAATTTGTAATGGTAGGTTGATTAGGCTTCGGAATTGGGGTTGCGCTTTTCAGAGGCACAGGGGTATCTGGAACAGGCGGCGCATTGGGCGCGGTTGGGGGTATGGATGTGGACGTAAATGTCACTGCTAAAGTTGAGGCTACCGCACTGGATGTCTTCTTTGTAGGGGTAGGGGTAACTGTAACAGCCGCAACGGATGTAGTCTGAGCAGATGAGGGAGTGCCAACTTCGGTTACAGTGAGAGCGTCGCCGCTGATAGTTGCATACTTACCCCATAACCAGCAGGTTGAGCCACCAGGCATCTTGATAACCCAATAATTGTAGCCTGTATTTTTCCCAACAACTTCTGCCGCCAACCCAACCGGTAACGAGTACACACTGGCATAACTTGTACCCGGTCCTTTGCGACAGTTTGTTTCCACACTCACGGTTACTGTTACAGCAGTAGGTGCGGATGTGGCAGTACCTGCCGCACCTGCTACAGGTTGATCCACAGCGGTTGGGGTAGGCGAATTTACAACACCCGGATCGGCAGGGTTTTCAACAACAACGGCGCCAAGGGTTGCCACCTGTTCACCTTGTTGGAGCAATTGAGCCTGAGCGGTAATCGTTGCCGCAAGGTTCGGTTCTTCCACGACCTGAATATTTTCAAGTCCACAGGCGAGCATGGTAAGAATAAGGACTATGGATAAAAGGATTGTCTTATTTCTCTTGCTCATTTTTGTTTCTCCTCGAATAAAATTTTACAAAGTAAGATGTGAGTGACAGAGCAATACCGATATTCAATTTTGATGCGATCCTTTCCGCCTTCCACGTAAATTTGCTTTCTGCTATTTGCGTGGAGTGGATGCCCGCAAAATTTATTTCGGCTTTATGGCTTTTTATTCCCCAACAATTCACTCTATTTTCATGTAAATAGTCGTATTCAACAATAGGAAAAAAGTCAGTTACTACACGCCTCGACCGTATCTGCCACAATTTGTTTGAAAAGGATAAATCCGAGGTCAAATCCAAACTGGTTGGCGCACTTATCCAATTTCTATTTTGGAATTTTCAATGAAGAATGTGTCGCCCAGAAGGTATATTAGATTTCATTATTGAAAGGAACATAAATTCAGCGGGGATAGCGCAATAAGTCAGTAGAGGGGAAGTCAACTCAAAAAAAGCGAGAGAGCAACTCAAAAAGATAACGACACCTTCGTATCAGATAATGTGATTGGAAGAATCCAAATCTGAAAACGGAGGTGTCGTGATGGAAATTGTATCGTATTGTTCATCAAGAGGGGTGATGCGATTTGCCTGCGCGAAAGCAGGCTGCGCAGACTGCATGGAAGCATTGCTGTACGAAAACAGAGGGTTAGTATGGGTGATGGTCACCAAGCAGTTTCCGGGTAACGCGGATTATGCAGATCTGCTGCAAGAGGGGCGGATCGGGTTATGGCGGGCAATAGAAAGATATGAACCAGACCGGGGAGTAACATTCGGAAGTTATGCCAGCCTGGTCATTCAACATCAGGTGTGGAGAGCAGTGAAGCGCTCGCAAAAATTGGAAGGCTGGCTGGAAGCAAACTATGTGTGGGATAGTCTGGGCGCACTGCTTTCGATCTGGCAGGAAGAACAGATCCATCAAGCATTGGAAGAGGAATTGGAAGTTCTTCCTACGCTCTGGCGGCAGGCGATTGAATTTCATTATGGATGGTCAGGCGGAGCGCCGCAAACGTTTTCAGAAATAGGGAATGAATTTGGAGTAAGCCGCAGTCGGGTCTCGCAGTTGCATCAACAAGCGTTGAAGATATTAAGATTGCCGGGAATCTCCATCCACTTGCGAACCATTTGCGAGCGACAAGAGCGCAGGCATTATCGCCAGGCGCTGCGGCAAAATCGCGGCAAGAGGGGGCGCAAATGAAAACTGTTTTGATTCCATCAGCGCAGATTATTGAACGCGTTGAAATTTTCAGCAGCCCTTTTCAAAAACTTGAGCGACTATCCCGTGCAGAGTTTGTTGAAAGTCGCGGACTCCCTGCGGCGGAACGTCGCTTGGAACTGCCCTACTTTGTCGAAACGTTTCGTTGGGAAAATATTCAACCGCTCTTGCCGTTGCAATTACCCACACCCGGAAAAGCACACGACTGGATGGGACGTCTGTGTCGTTCATATTATCAGTGGCTGGGAACTGATGATATTGATATTTTGCGCCTCGACGAGTTTGAACTCATGCTGCGCTTGTTCGACTTTGCACCCTGGCGACCGTATTTCGCAGCTCGTTTTCGCAGTCAGTATGGTCCGCCACCTTTCGATCCGCTCAGTCTGGGGTTGGGCATGTTCCTCGCGTATCAACAAAGATGGGATTGGGAACGTCTGGTGGCAGAACTGAAATCACCCACACGCGGACAGGACTACTGCCGCCGATTGGGTTTCAACCTTGATGATTTGCCATCACCTTCCACCTTCCGCGTAGCGTTCAACGAGACCGCATTGGATTGGTTCACTGCCTGCCAAGACAGTCTCATTCAGGGATTGATGGCGTATCAACTCATCCCAACACACAGCACCTTTCCCGGCGATCCAATTGAGCATGGTGTTTCAGTTTCCACCGATTGTCAACTGATCGCCTCGCGCTCGCGGATGGTATGCAGACATCAAGTGCCTGCCTGCTCAGTATCCGCGGTCAAACGTGAGTGTCCCGCAAGGCTGGCAGGCAAGGAAGGCTGCGCGTGCGACACGCCCCACTGTTATGACCACTGCCGCTTCGCCACCTGGCGCGATCCGCGGGCTGCTTATGTCTACTACAGCGGTTCCAATCAGCCCAACAGGACTAACCCCAATGCTTCCAAAGAATCAACCCCGCACGGAAAACATCACTTCGGATACAAGTCCAAAGCATTCAATATTGTTGATGATCGCCTATCGTTGTTCTGGACCATCACGGGTCCTTGTACTCCCGCCAATCGCAATGACCATCTGCTAACCATCCCCGGTTTTGATGAACTACGCAAACGACATCCCGATCTCAAGATCGGCGAGGTACTTGGGGATGCGGGCGAAGGCATCGAGGAAATTCTCCAATTTATTCACGACGATCTTCACGCTTTGCGCACGATCCGCATCCGTCATGCGGAGGGGGATGATGTCCCACTGACTTGCCTCGACCGCGGTTTCGATCAAAACGGTGTTCCGCTTTGTCCACACGGTTATCGCCTCGCCTGCAATGGGCATGATTATCAGCGTCATTCCACGAAATGGGTCTGCCGTCTCAAATGCATTCATCAACCCGATCCTGATATTCCCGGCGCGCATCCTCACATCTCGCGCGAAACTTGCCCTTATGCCGATCAAAATCATCCGCTTGGGTTTTCTCTTTCCACTGCACTAACCTTGCCCAATGGTTCCATACGTTTAGCGCGTGACATGCAAGTTGGTTCTGATACATGGAAATTACGGATGGGCAGACAGTCCTATTCTGAAAGCCGCAATGCCATCCAGGCACGCAGGCAGATCAAACGCGCTCCATCTTTTGGATTATCCAATACCGCAAAATCCATGCTTGTCAGCGATACATTATCTCTGGCGTTCAATCTCACGCGTTTGATCTGTGAAGCCACTCGTCATGCATCTCTTTGCTCCCGTTCGCCTTGACCGCATTTAATTGACGCGTTTCTTTCTACAAAACTTTTCGCTTGCCGGAAAGTTTGTTTCCGCTTGCCTATTTGTCATTTCTACTCATTCATCAAATTCAAATTTTGCATTACAATCCCATTTGGTATTCAACTTTATACTTTCTAAAATCTGACCAACCCATTTTCTGATGCCAGGCGCATTGCTTATCGCTTTCTTTCTTCATTAGAAGGACTTATTGCCAAATCCCCAGCGCATCATTTATCGACAAAATCCCATGTGTGGTCTATACTTAAATGATAAGCCCCGTAGGAGCGAACTCCCTCGAGGCTTTCAAATGGATTACGCGATTCAGGCGCGAATCGATAGTGAGATATGGTTGCACAATCCTACCGCCTTCACAAATTGCGTGGGCGGTTTTTATTGTCTGTCATGCTTGATTCTCCATGTAAAAGCTTTTTGAAATTACAAAGGGATAAAAACGAAATCACGTCCCGCCATCAAACGCAGCGAGGCTGGCGGCGATTTGATCAATATCGAAAACTGACGGAAACTGCGGGAATGGCTGATACCCGCTGGTGATGAATGAAATATAAAAGGAGAAATATATGACAGAAACAAATGTACTTCCATGGGTTGAGGTCAACGAAATGATGGATAATGATTATCGTCAACAAGTGGTCATGGACGCGCTAAGTTACTACCCAAAGGCTTCTTCAGAATTAAATAAATTTGCATTGGACATTCTCAAGAAGACGATCCACATGAATGGATTTCGCTCATTTCAAAGTATCCCGCCTCACATGGCAAAAATACAGGTTGTGAAAGAATTTAAAACAAATGATCTTCTAGCCACAGCGATCATTTGTTTGTGGGCTGAAAAACAACACGAAATTATTGAGACCCTCACGAATGCAGCGCGAGAAGCGAATATTCCTGTAAACGAAAAATGGGACTGGCATGAAGCGCGTCACGGCTTTGTTCAGGGTGAGGATGTGCCAGACCTCGATCAATTAGCCACTAAACTTGCCGCAGAAAAAACAAAGCCTGAATCAGATCATTATCTTTTGGCTGCGTTATGGTTAAGCAACAGTCTTTTTGTCGAACAAGCGCAGGATCAGCAGGTTTAAAAGTTTTTTACCAAAGCGACGAGAAAAAATCTGCGAGATGTGCAGGCAAAAAATAATCCGCGAATACATGCGAGTTGGGGTTTCAGATTAGCAAAAATCCGTGCGTATTCGCGGACAAACAACCTGACCACGCTTGATAAACTCGAAAGAGAAAACAAGCAAGGTTGATCGAAGGCGCCACATTGCGCTTGTTATATTCAGCCAAGGAGAATCAAAATGTCTGACATCAAATACGAAATCATTAAAAAGATCGGTGTGCTTTCAAAATCCGCGTCAAAGTGGACCAAGGAAATCAACCTGATCAGTTGGAACGACGAAGACGCAAACTATGACATCCGCGAATGGTCGCCAGACCGCAAGAAAAGGGGCAAAGGTGTAAGCCTATCGAGGGAGGAACTATCCGCGCTGAAAGAGTTGCTAAATAGATTGGAAATCTAAATAACAAGCAAGTCCGGTGGTTGAAGACAAAACAAAAAGGATGGGTACATGCCAGAAAAACAAATCAAACAAAGCAAGGCGATGAGCGTCAGCAAATCCATATCTCTGCGTAAACTTATCCCATATCTTCTCTTTCAATCAATCCTGCTCGTTACCGCCTGCGCGACAACGCCAGATACGGCAACTTCATCCCTCGCGCTAACAGACTGCACCTTGTCCTCTTCGGGTATGCCGCTTGAGGTATCTGCCAAATGTGGAACGTTGGAAGTTCTTGAAAACCCGTCCAACCCACAAGGGCGTAAGATCAATCTCAACGTTGCGGTTATGCCAGCAATCAGCCGCAGCGCTGAAGCGGAGCCTTTGTTTGTTCTTGCAGGCGGACCGGGACAATCCATCGTCGAAGTGTTCCCAGCCATGTACAGCAGTCTGTATCGAATTCACGAGAAGCGGGATATTGTGTTGGTGGATCAGCGCGGCACTGGAAAATCCAATCCGTTGCGCTGTCTTGATTCGAATGACGAATCTGTGGACGATGAGCAAGCGATTGCATTGCTCAAAGAATGTCCAAAAACACTGGATGCGGATCTCAAATATTACACCACCGATCTTGCTATGCAGGATCTAGATCAGGTGCGCGCCGCTCTTGGGTATCAATCCATTAATTTGTACGGCGTTTCATACGGCACACGCGCCGCACTGACCTACTTGAAGATGTATCCCAAACAAGTTCGAAGCGTGGTGCTGGACGCGGTGGTCGATCCCGCTTTCGTTCTGTATCAGGACGCTGCTCAGGATGGGCAAAAATCTCTGGAATTTTTTCTCTCCCGCTGTGAAGCAGATAAAGACTGCGCGTCCGCGTATCCCAAATTGAGGGAGGAACTTGATTCCATTTTGCAGGATTTGGATAAAACTCCGGCAGTCATCACCATCCCCCACCCCAACACTGCAAATCCGCTGGAACTTACGGTCAGCAAAGCGTTTTTCACCAGCATGATTTTTAACACATTGTATTCGCCCGATCTTGTGGCTCTGCTGCCTTTGAGTATTCATCAGGTGTACACAGAAAAAAATTACGTGCCGCTGATTGCGCAGGCATATCTGCTGGATGGCGGCGTGTACGATGGGATGTTTTACGCAGTCACCTGTTCGGAAGATGCGCCGCTTCTCTCTCCAGTTGAAGCAAAAAAGGCTGGCGCCGAAAGCGTCTTCGGTGACCGCACGCTGGATTTCATCGAAGTGTGCAACGCCTGGACAAAGGGCAACGCGCCGCCCGTTTTGCGCGCGCCGGTCTCTTCCGATGTTCCGGTGCTGATCCTGTCTGGGGAAGCCGATCCGATCACGCCGCCCTGGCACGCTGAACATTTATCCAAGTCTTTGCCAAACAGCCTGCACTTGATCTTCAAGGGCATGGGACATGGGAATATAACCACCGAATGTGCAACGAAGATTATGGATAATTTCATTGAGGGCGCAACGATCAAGGGGCTGGATACGTCCTGCGTAAAAGCCGTCACGCCGCCGCCGTTCTTTGTTGACTTTAGCGGTCCACAGCCATAAAAGGATATATCATGATTGAAGTTCAGAATCTTTCCAAATCATTCGGCAAGGTAAACGCGGTTCAAAACGTATCCTTTTCCGCCGCCAACGGACAGATCACCGGTCTGCTCGGTCCCAATGGCGCCGGAAAAAGTACAACTCTGCGCATGTTGTACACCCTGCTCAAACCAAACAGCGGACTGGCGCGCATTGATGGATTTGACATTAGCCAATCGCCAATTGAAGTACAGACCCGCATCGGCGTTCTTTCAGATGCGCAGGGAATCTACGAACGTCTGACAACGCGCGAAAATATCCGTTACTTTGGTCAACTGCATGGGATGAGTGATCAGGAACTTGAGAAGCGCATGGCTGAATTAATAGTCATGCTGGATATGCATTCCATCGCCGATAGAAGAACAAAGGGGTTCTCCACCGGCGAGCGGCTCAAGGTTGCCATTGCGCGCGCTCTCGTGCATGACCCAGGCAATGTTTTGCTGGATGAGCCAACCAACGGGCTGGATGTCAAAAGCACCCGCGCCATGCGGCAGTTCATCCGCAAACTGCGTGATGATGGGAAGTGTGTGATCCTGACCAGTCACATCATGCAGGAGGTCGTCGCGCTTTGCGATCAGATCGTCATCATTTCGAATGGGGGCGTTGCGGCGCAGGGGACGCCCGATGAGTTGTTGCAAAAAACTGGAAAAGATAATCTCGAAGATGCGTTTATCGAGATCATTGGCACCGACGAGGGATTGGCATGAAGCAGGTCTGGATCATCTTTCAAACAGAAGTATTGGACAACATCCGCGATACGCGCAGTTTGATAATTGGAGTGTTTTTCTCGGCGCTGTTTGGTCCGATCATGATGGGCGGATTGCTGCTCATGATTGGCTCCAGTTTTCGAAAAGACCTGGAGAAGCCGCTGACCCTGCCCGTGCAGAATCCTGAATATGCGCCAACCTTGATTCGATTTCTTGAAAGCCACGATGTGATCACGGTGCCCGCCCCTGCTGATCCGGAAACTGCGGTGAAAGTTGGCGATGTGGATGTGGTGTTGGTCATTCCCGAAAAATTCAGCGAGGAATTTTCTTCAAGCAAACCGGCAACAGTTCAACTGGTTCTGGATAGTTCCAGACAGACTTCGATGGTCAACATTCTTAGGATACAAACTCTGCTGGACGGCTACAACGCATATCTCGGCAAATTGCGGCTTGTCGTGCGCGGCATCAATCCGGAAGTGACAGATGTGATTGCAATTGACAAGGTTGATGTTGCGACACCTCAGACGCGGGTGATGATGCTCCTTTCGATGCTGCCCTATTTCATTATCTTTGGAGTATTCAGCAGTTCATCTTCAATAATTATAGACAGCACTGCGGGAGAACGGGAGCGCAAATCTTTGGAGCCGTTGTTGATCAATCCCGTGCCGCGCAGGGTTTTTGTTTTTGGAAAAATTCTGTCCTCGTTTCCATTTTCCATCGCAAACCTGGCGCTAACCTTGATCGGTTTTGGGCTTGTATTTAATGTCATTCCGCTTGAAAAGTATCTCGGAATGCAGCTCGGTTTGAACGTGACGACCTTGATCTGGATCTTCCTGATCTGCCTGCCGGTGATATATCTAGCCAGCGCGATTCAGATCGTGGTGGCATCGTTCGCGCGCACACCGAAAGAAGCAGGAAATTACCTGCCATTTATTGCGCTTATCCCGTCCCTGCCGGGGTTGGCGCTTGCTTTCTTTCCGGTGAAATCAAACCTGTGGCTGATGTTGATCCCGACATTTGGGCAGCAATTATTGATCAATCAATTGCTGCGCCTTGAGCCGATCAGCGCCTGGAATATTATCACCTCGGTGTTGGCGACCTTGTTGGTTTCTGTTCTCTTCACATGGCTGGGCATTCTGCTCTACAAGCGTGAGCAAGTGATGTTTAGGGGCGGCTAAAACCTGGATGGAAAGGCGGACAAGATGATGATGCATGACACTCCTCTCACCAGTCTTTGGTTTGTTTTTGGAAATAATACCTTGGCGAGAAAAAATGTTAGACAAATCCCCGCGTCTAGTCTATACTCAACAAAGAAGCCCCGCGGAACGGCAATCCCGCGAGGCTTTAGAAATGGACTACGCGATTCAGGCGCGAGTCGATAGGTGATAATAGCACAGTCCTACCGCCTTCGCAAATCAAATTGCGTGGGCGGTATTTTTATATAAAAAACGCAAATGTCGTCATCCACCTCCTCCAACTTTTTTTACTTACAAGTTTGCGATGAGCAGCTTGTATTTTTAGGCGCATTGGCGGAAAAGTATGTTGCAACAAAGATGGGGACGCATCAGACTGAAAAAGAAGAAAGCCAATATGAGTTGTTGCGCCGCTTGCGGGATGAAAATGTCTTGCCACGAGATATTTATCAATTGTTTGGCGAAGTCCAAAGAGTGGGGAATGTTACCAATCACGCCACCCAAGGCGATTCTTCAACTGCTCTCAACGTCTTAA
>JAIFKY010000184.1 GCA_020049345.1 Anaerolinea sp. | reverse complement strand
TTCCCAAGGCGGATTGGTGATGATGACGTCGAAGCCGCCGCGCTCATTCATCACTTCATCGAATTCATAGCCCCAGTGAAAAGGCTCCAAGGCTTGCACATCTTGAATCTGCACGGCGCGCTTCTTCGGCTTGCCCACTTCCTTTTTCTTTTCATCCCACGTGGCTTGCTCGTATTTGATCTCAAGCGACGTGAATTCATCCAACAGCAGGTCGTTCAGGTGTTCGTAGTGGTCGCAGCGTCGGGTTTGCAGATCATCTCGAAGCGCCTGCAAATCTTCGGTCAGGGATGAAGCGTGACGGTAGGCGTCCAGCGCGGCTTTTTTCTCATTCACGATCTGGCGATAGGTCTTCTGCTGGAACAGGCTCAACTGCTTTTCGCCCGCCAGTTTTTTGTTGAAGGCGTCTTCATCCACGCGCAACATGCCGATCAGCGAATTGCCAGGCAGGATGTTGAAATCAATATTGGGCAGTGGTTCCAGTTCATCCACCGTGCGCACCGAAGCCACCAGCGCCAGGAACAGGCGCAGGCGCGCGATTTCCGCCGCTTCTTCCATGATGTCCACGCCGAACAGGTTATCGGTGATGATACTGCGCTTGATGAAATAGGCAATGCTCGGGTGTTCACCCTGCGTTTTCTTCAACCAGTCATTCAACGCCTTGTCGTTCAGGAACTCGATCCTGCCGATAATGGCGCTATAGACGTTGATCAGCGTGCGCATGGCGGCGACCAAAAACGCGCCCGAACCGCAAGCAGGGTCGAGCAGACTCAGTTTGGGCAGCACGTCAAAAAGCAGTTGCTTGCACAGCGACGCGTCCAGATTGGTGAGCAGGTCGGCGATGTTCTCGAACTTGCGTTCCGCCAGCACGCCCGCCAAGCCAGGCGTATTCACCTTTTGCAGGATCACGCGATAGATCGTCCGCTCGCACAAATGCTCGGTGATCTCGGTGCGGGTGTAATACGCGCCGAAGGCTTTCTGGTTGATGTATTTCTCGAAGATATATCCCAGCACATCGGGGTTGATCTCGTTATCCGCGCCGCCTGGGGTGTCGTCCAAATTCCACGAGTAACTGGCAAACAACTTGAGGATGTTCTCGAAGGCTTTATCGGGGATGGCGATCTTATATTTCTTATTCAACTCGATGGTGTGCGGCAGGAACAATCCGCCGTTCAGATAGCGGATCTTGCCGAGCATTTTCAACGCCGTGGCGGATCGCTTCTCTTCGGGCTTCGCGAACCCTTCGAAGAACAATGCGGAAAGGAACTCGCTGTAATATTGATCTCGTCCCCGTTTTTTACTCTCCTCAAGTTTTGTCCCCAAATACTCAAGGTCGCGGTTATTCACAAAACCCTTGCGCTGTAAAAAGTAAATGAACATCAAACGGTTGAGCAGCACCGACGCATACCAGCGGCGGTCATGGTCATCGTCAATGCCCTGGATCAGTTCGGTGAATTCCAGTCTCTGCGCGTCGAAAGCCAGATAAAACTTCTTCGTCACAGGCTGGATGTCGAGCGCCTTCTTCAACCGTTCCAGCGCCTGAATGACGGTCACGCTCCCGCTCTCATCCAACTCCGAAATATCCACGAACATGCCGCTCAACTTGCCCAGGAACAAATCCCCTGGCTGACCCTTCACAAACAGATGGTCACGCGGCACGCTGCGCTTCTCCTCGCGCTTCACCCAATACCACAGACTCTGCGTGCGGTTCTTATCCAAAAAGATGATCAGATTCTCATGGTGCGACTTCGCCACTTCCTTATGGATTGCCGCGCGGATTTTCGCATTCGCAGGCAGCAGCCCATCCTCCGCACTCGCCTCGAACACAACCACGCCTGCCAACTGCGAAATGGGCTTTATCTCAAACCGAACATTTTCCACGGTCAACGCGATAGGCTTGATCCCCTTCGGCGAAGCCCAACCGAGAATCTCAATGAACAGTTTGCCAAACTCAAAGGCTTGCAGGTACGTGCGGGTAGAGTCGAAATTCATGTTTGCCATTTATGCCAATCCCATTGAACAGATAATTTTCGGGTCTCGCCTTACTTCTTCTTCGCTCGTAATGCACAACCGCCCTTCGGCGCGCAGCGAAATAACCAGTTCAGCCAATTGCTGATTATCAATACCTGCCCGCAACTGACGATTCAATACATCCTTTGCGTATTCCCGCAACGGAAAGCGAAACACCTCGTCAATCGCGCGCGTCAACTCAGGGGTCACGAATAAAGTGCCCTGGTTTTGCTCCACAAAATTTTTCAAGCGCTCGTAGGTACGGAATCGCGCGCCTGATGGACGCCCCAACTGCCCGCCAATTACCCTTTCCTCTTGCGCAATTTTCTGCACGCCTTTTCTCACCAACTCATGATGATTTTCTTTGCGCGGCAGCGCGGGCGTATCGGGACTACATTCGGCGGTCTTGAGAATTTCATACTGCGATTCGGTCACACTTTCGCCATTCTCGTCAATCCACGCCAGCGCGTCATTTCCTTCCCCTGTGCGCACATACACCAATGCGCCTTTCTTCTCTTCAGGAACCTGCTTGGTGGAAAATGCCACCTCTGGCAGTGAAGGAATCGTTTTTTGCAGGGCGGGGTTCGCGTCAATTGCGTTCTTCCAAATCTGGAACGCATACGAAGCCAGGTCTACTTCCGTGTCCACATCCTCGCCGTCGAGAATGCCCGCCTTTTCGTGATACAGGTCTTTGATGGCTTGGCTGTTCTTATCATCCTCGAAAAAGATTTCGTCCGACCCCACCACTTCCTGATTTTGTTGAAGCCTGTTCCGCAAACGGTCGCGTAAGCGGATGATGGTTTCCACGCCATCCGCTGGCAGGAAGGTATGGGCATAAATCGTATCTGCCTGCTGCCCGATTCTGTCCACGCGTCCCGCGCGTTGAATCAAGCGGATAATTGCCCAAGGCAGGTCATAGTTCACTACTACCGCCGCATCTTGCAGGTTTTGTCCTTCGCTCAATACATCGGTCGCAACCAATACGCGGATTTCATCCTGCGTTCGGACAATGTCGCGTTTTTCATTGCTGACAGGGCTAAAGCGCCAGGCGGTCTCGGTCGGGTCGTATGAATTCCCCGTCACGCCCGCAACCGATTGAACGCCGCGCTTTTTCAGTTGCTCTTCAAGATAATGAACAGTATCGGCGTACTGTGTAAAAATTAAAACCTTTTTGTCGGGATACGTCTTCTTGACCAACTTGGTCAGTTCATCCAGCTTTGTGTCCTTTTCAGGTTTCCACTCGCCGCTGCGATTCAAGACCGCAATCAGCGTGGCTGCATCCTCGCGCAAATGCTCCGCCAGGGCTTTCTTGAAGATGGAAGCATCCAGCCAGGAAAAACGCTTTTTGTATCTCAATACATACACATCGTAAATATTCTTCGCTTCGCGCTTGAAATCCTCTTCGCTGCGCAAACCTGTTTTTGGCTGTTCTTCCTGCGTCTCTTCATCATCCAGGTCAGATTCTTCAATGTCAAACGAATCCGTCAAGTCGCCGTCTTTGTCCTCGTCCTCAAAACGCTCATCGAGCAAACTTGGGTCTTGTGTGCCAATCGGCAGCGGCAGGTTATTTTCCAGCGCGTGCAGGAAGACATAATTCCTGAGAATATGCCGTTCCACCGAAAGCAGGAAGGCGTACCCGCTGCTTTCCAACCGCTTGAATAAGTTGGTGCGCGAAAAACCAATCAGCCGCTTGCCTGCGCGCGAAAGGTTGTCCAAAATCTTCTTCTCTTTTTCGGTCAGGTTCGCGCCCTTGCTTTTGACGTAATCCTCTTGCCCCAATCCATAGCGCGGCAATTTCATTTGGCTAATGGCATCCACGACGGTTTCGTCATACAGCCTTACGTATTGGTCATCTGGGTCTTTTTTGTTCAACTTGAACTTGACAGTCTTTGGCTTGCGCTCAGGGAAGTAAGATCGCTCGCCATTCTCGAACAACAGGTACTTGCGCCCCTGCTCGTCGGTCTTGGCATAGTTGGTCTTGATGAAACTGCGCGTGCGGCGAATCATGTACAGTCGCATTAAGTCCTGCCAGTCTTCAGGGTAGGTACTTTTCTCGAAGGCGGCAAGCGAATGAATATCAGCCTGGTGTTGGCGGATAAATTCAATCTCTCCCATCTCGCGCAATAATTGCTCTGGTCGAATAGTGAGTTTCTGGTCTTCTGGCAGGAATAGCCGCAACTGGTTGGAAAGGTCAAGGTAACTCTTGTTGTATGGAGTTGCCGTTAACAGCACAATCTTGCTTTCATTTCGTTCCACATAATCGCGGATGGCGCGGTAGCGTTTTCCTTCGCGGTTGCGCAGGTTATGGCTTTCGTCAATGATGACCAGTTTATAACGCCGCAATTTTGGCAGATCTTTGATTGCTTTGCTGACCGAAAGAACTTCCGCGTGCATTCGATAATTTGCGCGGTAGCTTTCCCACATCTTGACCAGGTTCTTGGGGCAGATAATCAGCGTGTCGTATCCGCGCTCGTCGAATACGCGGGAAATTGCTGTGCCAACCAGCGTCTTGCCCAAGCCAACCACGTCACCGATCATCACGCCGCCCCGCTTCTCGATGTGGTGCGCGGCAATCTTCACCGCAGCCGCCTGATATGGCATGAGTTTGGTCAAGTCACTTGGAATGGAGAACTCTGACAACCCTGTCCGCGCTTCCTGTGAAAGGTGATATGCCATCTTCACATAAATATGATACGGGGGAATCAAGTCTTCTCGCGCCCAGGATTCTTCGATGACCTTGATCAGGTCTTCGGTAATATCAATGGTTCCCCAATCGTTCCAACGGTCTTCAAACCATTTGGCAAGTTTCTGGCTGGCGTCATTGTCCAGCACATCAACGTTCAACTCGCCTTGGTGGGAAAGCCCTGCAAAGGTCAGGTTGCTGCTTCCCAAATAGCCGATGATGGGATTGAAGTTATCCTCACGAAACAACAAATACAATTTGGCGTGCAGCGGGTGACTGAGGAAAAGCCTCACCTGCGCTTTCTTCTCGCGCAATTGGGCAGCCAATTTCCGCAGGCTGGCTTCTTCCGCGTTGGTGGGCGCGCCATACGTCAACTGCTCCTTGAACTCTTCGGCAAGCCGCTTTTTAAGTTTGAGTTTTGTCGGGTTATCCAGTTGTTCTTCCTGCTGTGTGAGGGAGTAGGCTTCTTGCAGTTCTTCCTGCGGCAGTCTCTGCATCCCCACCAGCACGCGCGCGCAATTCCCGTCCCCGCCCTGCCAGTGATTAATCTTGTTAGCGATTTCATTCCACCCGCGTAAATTGAAATACCCCACGCAGAAATCCGCGCGGTACGCAGCCTCGATTGCCTGCTGCAAGTCGGGGAGAAGTTTCAAGTTGATGTTATCGAAAATTCGCGGCATATGTGTCCTCTGCTAGTTGAACCGCAATCATCTTCTTGCTAAATAAAAACCGCCCACGCAATGGATTTGCGAAGGCGGTAGGATTGTGCTATTATCTCCCTATCGACTGCGCGCCCAATCGCGTAGTACATTTCCAAAGCCTCGTGGGATGCCAGTCCTGCGGGGCTTGTCGTTTAAGTATAGACGACGAGTGCGATTTTGTCGATTAAATGCGCGCCGATTTTATGTCGCCTTTCAATAATGAAATCTTAACTGTTGATGCGTTATTTTTTATCAGGGATATATTCCAAAATATCCTTTACCTGAACTTCGAACAATTCGCACAAAGAATTAAGCACTTCAAACGTAATCCCATCGCCATCATCCTTGGATAATCGCAACGCTGTTGCATAAGCAATATTTGCTTTTCGCATCAAATCAGTTGCGTTCCACCCTTTTTTCT
>JAIFKY010000290.1 GCA_020049345.1 Anaerolinea sp. | reverse complement strand
CTCATTGTTCTACGCGGCGGCGGCGACCTTGCCAGCGGTGTGGCATTACGCCTGCATCGCACAGGATTTCAAGTGGTTATCCTTGAACTGGAAAAACCACTGGCGGTTCGGCGCACGGTTTCATTTTCAGAAGCGGTTTACGAAGGAGCACAAACTATCGAAGGCTCGACCGCGCGCCTCGTTTCGCCAGACCAAATTCAAGTTACGTTGGAAGCGGGGGAAATTCCCGTGCTGGTCGATCCACACGCAAATATTCTTCGCAATCAATTTCTGACCAGTCCCCAATCCACTTTTGTGGTGGATGCGCGATTGCTGAAAACCACACCTGAACCTTTGGGCGTAAACATTCCGCTTTATATCGGGCTGGGGCCGGGATTCAATGCCGGAGAGAATTGCCACGCTGTAATAGAAACCCGCCGCAGTCACACGCTCGGCAGAGTCTATTGGAGCGGAACCGCCCAAACCGACAGCGGCGAACCAGATGGCGACCACCGCCGTGTTTTACGCGCACCCCACGCCGGAATATTACTGGCTCATGCAGCAATCGGAGATCAACTGGAAGAAGGTCAATTAATTGCAGAAATTCAACCGCAGGATGGGAACGATAATTTCTCGATCCTTAGCCCGTTCCCAGGGATGTTGCGCGGATTAATCCGCCCTGAAATTCAAGTTGCCAAAGGCGTGAAGATCGGCGATGTAGATCGGCGCAACGACCCTGCCATGCATACGCTTATTTCAGACAAGGCGCTGGCTATCGGCGGCGGCGTGCTTGAAGTTTTACTCACATTTCTGAAGTCATCTGAAAAAAGCGCGTTTGTTTAACCTGCCAAAGATAATAGCAACTTCACAAGGCCTCTTTTGTAATTGCAGATAATTCAAAAGGCAGGAAATTTGAACTTTGTTGTTCAAATTTCCTGCCTTTTGTGGTTTTTAGATGTTGCTACTTCCTTTTGAGCATTTCGCGATCAAAAATGGAAGGGTTCGTATACAATCCTTCGCGAAGATAACCTCGCGCAATGTCTATATCTCTTGTAATTTGCTGGGTATCGTCATATTCAGAGTCGCAAAGCAAGACGCCCACGTTTGCTTTTAATCCCAGACCGTAGTCATTATTCTCCAGAAATTTTTTGAGGCTATCTCTAACACGTCCTGCGATTCTAAGCGGGGCTTCGGGGGTCGGGATTTCCTCTATCAGAGTTAGGAAATATTCGTCGCGCGGCGACCAGGCCATTGTGTCGGTTGGGCGCAGTGCAATTTTAAATTGATCTGCCATGTTGTGAAAAAATCCGTTCAGATCATCAAAATCCATTTTTCTCTTTAGTTCGTTGACCTGGGCTACATCTGCAAACAGAACCCCAAAACGACGAAATTCACTTTGCTTAATTCTTTCCAGTGAAAATGTGAGCCGTACAGTAAAAAAAGGCAGGGTGTACAAACCGGTGACAAGGTCGTGAACCGGCTCGTTCATTCCACCCTGGGTTGCCTGCAAACGTTGAACCAGGTTGCTTAATTGATTAATGTCTACGGGTTTATGTAAAAGCAAATCAGGTTCCACAGGAAGGCTGGCGGCATAAAGCGGGTAAGCGGTAATCACAACCACCGGAATATTGCGCATTCTGTCATCGGCGCGCATCCGCGTTAATATCTCTATGCCCGACATGCCCGGCAACTGTAGATCAAGCAATACAATGTTTGGCTGAAATACTTCAAGGCGATCCATTGCCTCTTTGCCGTCCAGCACAATTTCAGTATGATAGCCTGCAATATCAAGCACGTGGCGGAAAAGCGCCACGACATCACGATCGTCTTCAACAATAAGCGCAACTGGTTTGTTCATGCCCGCTACCTCTCGAATTAATTATGAAATAATCTCAACAATCAAAAAATAAACTCAATTGAATTATACAATCTTTAACTGAAATATTGACAACAAATTGCATTGCAAAATCAATACCCTAACTCACATAAGCGAAAAAGATTTAAGCGCGTTTCAGTTGAACTCTGCACGGCAAGGGGATTAAATTTTGACTTACAATAGCAGGCATGACCCTCGCACGCGCGCTAAGATTTCCCCCTAAACCAGTTCAAAAAAATCTGATTGCCAGTTTCGTTGGCGCGGGAGGCAAGACAACTGCCATTTTTCAACTCGCGCGCGAAATTGCAAACCGCAATTTGGTAATTGTGACCGCAACCACTCACCTCGGCGTATGGCAAATTCCGCTCGCGGATCATCACATAATTGCAAACGATTCGAGAAATGTTCAACTTCCAACCAAAGGCGTGATTCTCGTCACGGGCGAAATTGAAAATGAGAGAACAAAACCCGTAAACGACGCCACTCTAAACTGGCTATACGCAGAAACCAAATCCCGCAGTATCCCCCTCCTCATTGAAGCGGATGGCTCTCGCCAGAAACCGCTCAAAGCGCCTGCCGCACACGAGCCGCCCATTCCTAAATTCACAGATGCGGTTATTGTTGTAGCCGGACTCGGCGCATTGGGCAAACCGCTGACCGATGAGGTTGTTCAGCGCGCTGAAATATTTTCTGGTCTGAGCGGCTTGAAAATGAATCAAACCATCACGCCAGAGGCAATCACGCGGATGCTCACGCACTCGCAAGGCGCGCTGAAAAATATTCCAGCCCACGCGCGGCGGGTTGCTTTTCTCAACCAAGCCGACACGCCCGAACTGCAATCTACAGGCGGCGGTATGGCGCGCGAATTACTCAGTCACTTTGACTCGGTCATCGTTGGCAGGCTCAACGGTTCGGAATTTCAAACGTTTGAGCAAACCGCTGGAATTATTCTCGCCGCCGGAGAGGCAACGCGATTTGGCGCGCCGAAACAATTGCTGGATTGGAAAGGGAAACCCTTTGTGCGACAGGTTGCCGAAACTGCGCTAAAAGCGGGGCTTGAGCCTGTGGTGGTGGTCACAGGCTTTTGCGCCGCCGATACAGAATCTGCATTAAGCGGCTTGCCTGTAAAGATTGTCCACAATTCTGAATATCAACAGGGACAAAGCACATCCATCCGCGCGGGCTTGCAGTCGCTTTCGGGTAAGGCTGGCGCGGCAATTTTCCTTTTGGCAGATCAACCACAAATTCCAGCGGATGTGATCGGCGCGCTGGTTGAATCGCACGGGCAAAAAATGCAAGCCATTCTCGCGCCGTTGGTGTTGGATGATCGCCGCGCCAACCCTGTGTTATTTGACCGCGAAACCTTTGCCGATCTCATGCAACTGACAGGCGACATGGGCGGGCGCGGCATCTTCGATAAACATCGCGTGGAATATCTTCCGTGGCATGACGAAGTTTTATTATTTGATGTAGACAAGCCCGAAGATTATCAAAGGTTGAAGGAGATGGAATGAATATTTCCGCTGTGATTCTCGCCGCTGGAAAATCCACGCGCATGGGACAGCAAAAACTGTTGATGCCCTGGGGAAATACCACCGTACTGGGAAAGGTGATTGAGACCCTGCAAGCCGCAGGAGTCGAAGACATCATCGTCGTAACAAATTCAAAAATTGCGCCACAAATAAAAAGTTACGAATTTCGAGTTGCAATCAACGATGGCGGCGAGATGCTTGAATCAATTCAAATTGGCTTGCAAGCGCAAAAACCAACAGCCGAGGCTACGCTCATTTGTCTCGGCGACCAGCCCCAGGCGGAGGAAAGAAGCGCGCGGAGTGTCTGTGATGTGTTCCGTGAAAATCAATCTGGCATTGTCGCGCCAAGTTATCAAATGCGGCGCGGACATCCGTGGTTGATTGCAAGAGAATTTTGGGGTGAGGTTTTGCAATTGCGCGCGCCTGAATCCGTGCGCGACTTTCTGAATTTTCACAAAAATGATATTGTTTATGTGGAGCACGACTCTCCCAGCATCTTACAAGATCTCGACACTCCTGAAGATTACTTGAAATACAAGCCATAACGTGTTATTGTAAATATAACAAAGGAGGTTGCCATGTCTGACATAACTTTGATCGCTGAAGATATTATCAATACAATGCAAGCAATGGATGAGGCCTACCACGCCACACAAGTGTTGCGCGAAAAAACAGACTACGTCGCGTTTGACACCTTCCGCGTCAAGATGAGCGAATTGGAAGAGCGTCTTAGCAAACTCAAAATAGTGCTGGATAACGAAGAAGCGTTTGCGATGGACGAACTGGCAGATGCGCTTAGCATGGCAAATACCGGTCATCGCGCAGAATACCGCAAAACACCGCGCATGAATGATTGAGGTTATGCTCGGTTACGCTGAAAACGAGATCTATATTGCCATTCCATCGGATTGACAAGCGGACTTACAACAGATAAACTCGCCCCATTCGAAATTTGGAGCGAGTACATGAAATATTTTATTATTGTGAATCCGACCTCGGGTCATGGGCTTGGAGAAAAGTCCATTCCGCAAATTGAATCCAGCCTGCGCGAAAGCGGGCTGGATTTTACATTGGTACGTACCGAGCGCATGTGGCACGCCGCAGAGTTGGCAGAAGGCGCGGCATGTGACGGCTACGATGTGATCGTGTGCGCAAGCGGCGATGGAACAGTTAACGAAGTCATTAATGGAATTATGCACGCAAAAAAAGCCGGTCACAATGGTGTTGCATTCAGCGTGCTTGGCATTGGCACAGGCAACGACTTCGCGGGCGGTACTGGAATTCCCACCAACTTAAACGATGGTTTGAAAGCGCTGGTCGCAAACAAACGCAAAACCATTGATATTGGAATCGTGAAGGGCGGCGATTATCCCGAAGGCAGGTATTTTGGAAATGGCATTGGCGTGGGGTTTGATGCGGCAGTTGGCAACGAAGCGGTCAAAGTCCGCTGGGCGCGCGGCTTGCCCGCGTATCTGATCGGCGTGATCAAAACTGTTTTTCTGTATTACAGCCCTGCGCACGTTGAAATTATTTTGGACGACAAGGAAACCATCAACCAGGTCTCGCTGATGATCTCGGTCATGAATGGCAGACGCATGGGCGGCGGTTTCAAAATGACTCCCGAAAGCAAGCCGGATGATGGCTTATTTGATCTGTGCATCGCAGAGACTGCGTCGAAGGGGCGGATTATGATGCTTATCCCCCACTTCCTGCGCGGCAGTCAGGCAACCCAACCCGAAGTAAAGATGCGACGCGCCAAAAAAGTTTCGATCAAATCATTTGATAAAACATTCCCCGCGCATGCAGACGGGGAGTTCATCTGCCTCGAAGGCAAAGAGTTGACGCTTGAACTGCTTCCGCTTGAGTTGGAGATTATCTGCGACTGAGAAAAACATACATGCAACAGGAAAAGACTTAAATGAACTGGCTGATTAATTTTATTATTCGAGTGTACACACGCATTACCTGCCGCATTGATGCGCCAGACCTGAATAAAGTTCCGATGCAGGGACCGTTGATCGCAATCTCCAATCACACAGGTCAAATCGAAGTGCCTTTGATCTTTGCCCACCTGCAACCGCGTCAGTTAACGGGTTGGGCGAAAGTTGAATCTTGGGATAACAAATTTTTGAATTGGGTCTTTGGCGTGTGGGGCATGATCCCGGTGCGGCGCGGCGAAGCGGATATGCACGCCCTCAAAGCGGCATTACGCGCGCTGGAAAAAGGTCTAATCTTTGGCATTGCCCCCGAAGGCACAAGAAACTACAACGGAATATTAAGACGCGCCCTGCCAGGCGCGGTGACGGTTGCCCTGCACACAGGCGCGCCCATCATTCCCATAGCGCATTGGGGCGGCGAGAATTTCATGAAAAACCTAAAACGCTTCAAGCGGACGTGGGAGAGCCGTTTAAGTTAAATGTTAAAGGGTTGAAAGTGACTGGGGAAATGCGCCAGGAAATTGTGGATGACATGATGTACGAAGTTGCAAAACTAATGCCTGAGGAATATCGCGGTGAATACAGCGATGTGAGCAAGGCAAGCGGAAAGTATATTTTAAAAATAGATTGAAAATGTGCGGCTCGTGATCCGTATGCGGATTATGCCATGACACAAAATACTTCAAAATGGAAGATCGGGCTGCTGGTTTTTGCAATTATTTCCCTTTGCGCATGGGGCGGTTTGAGTTGGTTCATGCGAGACGCTCCATCGCCTGCACAAATTTTGGTCAAAACCAAATCACCGGCGGTATCGGACAAGCCAACGCCAGATACTGTATCCAACCCAGTTCCTGTCATTGGATCAACCATGATCGGCGCAGATGGCGCGACTCTTGTGTATGTGCCAGAGGGTGCGTTCACAATGGGGAGCGACGGCAATTTGGATGAACAACCTGTTCACAAAGTAAGCCTGAATGCCTTTTGGATTGATCAAAATGAAGTGACGAATACATTATTTTCAGCCTTCGTTGACATAACTGGTTATCAAACGGATGCGGAAAATTTGGGGTGGTCTTACGCGTGGGATGATCTCAATTGGTCGAAAACAATCAAGGCAGATTGGAAACATCCAAACGGAGCAGACAGCAATATATTGGACAAAGAGGAACATCCCGTAGTTCAAGTTTCGTGGAATGACGCCGCTGCCTATTGCCAATGGGCAGGCAGAAGATTGCCAACCGAAGCAGAATGGGAAAAAGCCGCGCGTGGCACAGATCAACGTGACTACCCGTGGGGAAATGAAACGCCCAACGCCAATCTGCTGAATTTCCTTAATGACATTGGCGACACAACAGGAGTTGGCAGTTATCCAAATGGAGCCAGTCCATACGGGGCGTATGATATGGCTGGAAATGTTTGGGAATGGGTAAATGACTGGTATCGGAGTGATTACTACGCCGCCATTGAAGATAATGCGCCCCCGCAAGGTCCTGCATACGGTGATGGTCGGGTTTTGCGCGGCGGCTCGTGGATCAATTACTACAGCGTTGTGCGGTCAGCAGACCGCAGTTGGAGCAACCCAATGTTCAGTTTTAGTAGTTACGGTTTTCGCTGTGCGTGGGGCATAGTTCCATAATTTTTATTTCAAAAAGAGCCTGTGTGAAAAATTCACACAGGCTCTTTTTTATAATTTCATTTGATAGGCGTTCGTTTCGCGTTTCTTGAACCCCACCCGCAGATACAATCTATTCGCGGCTTCGCGCATGGGGTTGGATGTGAGCGTGATGTTCTTTGCGCCTTTTTTCCGCGCGAGATCAATGGCGTATTGCATCAGGGCTTCGCCGATGCCCTGTCCGCGAGCGGAATTATCCACGATAACGTCTTCGATGATGGAGCGGATGCCGGTGGGCACGCGGTAGACGGCGAGCGTGAGCGCGCCAACAATTTGTCCGTCATCACTGCGGGACACCATCAGCGTGGATGATGCGTCTCGGACGAGATCAGCCAGGTCGTTAAGCGAAGGCGGCGGGTTGTTATTCGTCAACTGGGGAACAAGGCGCTGGAATGCTTCGTAGAGTTCCTGATCCGCCTGAGTCACGATTTCAATTTTCATGGGATTTTTTGGGGAGGACGCTCAACACAAGATAATACGCGACATAGATGAACGAAACCCATACGACCCATTTCGGCTGGTTGGGATATTGAACCAAGCCCCAAATGCCGATTGCGCCATAAAGATAAGTAAGCGCGAGTGTGAGCGTTCGCAAATAACTATTGCGCGATGGGTAAATATATTTTATGGGGACGAACACCAGCACGTTGAACAGCATTAAAAATCCGAAGTTGACCCATTGCGGCAGGTTCATTAAAAGCATATAAAGCGCGGCGACGTTCCAATAGGATGGAAAACCCTTGAAGTGATGATCGTCGGTCTTGGCGTCAGATTGCGTGAATTGATAGGCTGAGGTGATCAGGATGGCGCAAGCCGTAAACAGCCGCACAGACTCAGGCAAAAGGTCAGCCTTGATTAGGAAGATGACCGGCACAAGCACATAGTTGAGGTAATCCAAAATATTATCGAGGAGCGCGCCATCAACTCCGCTGGCGTATTTTTTTACATCTGCCCAACGCGCCAACATGCCGTCGAAACCATCCACCAGCATGGCGACGATCATGTAAATGATCATCGCTTTGTATTTGCCTTCGAAAATGGCGAGAATGCCAAGCAACCCCCATATTGCGCCGGTGGCAGTGAAGAGATGCACGCCATAGGCGGCAATCGAGCGCAGAAGATTGGGTCTTTCATTGGTTGTGTCTGATGCAGTCATGGCGGTTTCCTTTATCGGTTGGAATTTCTCCTTATTTTAATCGCAAATACGCTACCACGCCGCGATGATCTGAATACCCGTCTGTTCTTGCGATGTGCGCGGACAAAACATCCCAATCTTGCGAGGCGAAGATGTAATCAATCCGCACCAACCATTCGGGAACGTACAAGCCGAAAATCTGAATGCGGCTTGTGCCGGGTGACTTGTTGCCGGGGAAGGTGTGTCCCAGCCCAAAGCCGGCCTCTGCCCACGAGTCCTGCAATCCCGCGTTGACAAGGATTCTGTAGGCGTTGTTGAATGAAACATCATTGGCATCCCCTGCAACAATGGCAGGGACGGGGTATTTCTCCACAAATTGATTAATGCGGTTTGCGTGTATTTCTCGCGACTGGGAGAGTTTATCAATCAGCCCCGAATTCACAATAACGGCGGGCACTGTGGGACGCATGTGAAAATTAAGTACATGAACTGTCTGCCCGTTCCAATTCAACGCCAGCGGAATTGGCGTTCCCACCCAGGATTCCCCAAGATCGTGGTCAATCGGCTCAAACGGATATTTGCTGATCAGGCTCATCCCCAGCGGCACGTCAGACGGGTCGTGAATTTGGTACGGGTATTCGTCGAGCATTTCTGTCTGGAGATATTCCGCCATTGCAAAACTGGTCTCCTGCATGAAAACGATGTCCGCATCCTCCTCGCGGATGACATCCGCGACTTTGGAAACATCGGGCGTGTAAACCAGCATGTTGTAGGTCATCACCTTCAACACATCTGGCGAAGATGGGACGGGTTTCTGTTTGGGGATGAAAAACTTCCCGAAGGTGACGGCAAAGAAAACCAGCGCAACCAGCGAGGCAACTTGAATCCTTCGGACGCGGAGGAAAGTCCCAGCCAGCGCGAAGGGAATCAACAGCAGGAAAATTTGAAAAGCAAACATATTTACCAGGCTGATCAGGGCAAGGCTTCCGTGGGTGAAGGTCAGCAGGGCATACCAGAGGAAGAAGAAGGCAAAGACCAGATCGCTGGCGGCGATGAGAAATGCGCGGGGAGAAAGTTGGATTTTTTGTTTCATGGCTGGGAATTATACGGGAAAGATGGGACGGGAAAAGCCTGACGGGGTAAAATAAATGCATTGACACGACGTAACACCCATAATCACGGAGGGAATCTCATGACCCAAACACCCCAAAAAAACGCACTTGACCGCATTCGCCAAGCCGCCAACAGCGGAGCAGAATCCCTTGACCTTTCCGATTTATGGTTAACTTCCCTGCCGCCTGAAATCGGGCAACCCACCAATCCCGCGGCGATTAATCGCCTGCTCAATACATGGAAATCCTGCGGATTAACTTTGCTTTTCTCGGCTACTTCTTATTAAGAAAACCTATGACCTATTGGCGTCTCCACTATCATCTCATCTGGGCGACTTTTGAACGCCAGCCGACTCTCACAGGGGAACGCGAGAAGATGTTTTACGGTGTGTTATACAAAAAGGCGGAAGAGTTGGGTATAAAGATTCACGCCGCTGGAAACGCGGATGACCACGTTCACGTGGTGGCGTCTATTCCGCCGAAATTATCGGTAGCAGATTGTATAAAACATTTCAAAGGTGCGAGTTCATTTGCCATCAACCACATGCCCGCCAGCGACGGTCAATTCAAATGGCAGGAAGGTTATGGGGCGTTGACGATTGGTGAGCGCTCGCTGGAGACCGTTATGGCATACGCCGCCAAACAAAAAGAACATCACAAAGAACGGAATTTGCTCTCAGTGTATGAGAGAATTGACGAAGAATGAAAATAATATTGCTGCCTTATCCGTCGCGGATAAATCCGCACATCGTCAACCTCGCGGCGATAAATCGCCTGCTCAATACATGGAAGCCCTGTGGGCTAACAACAAGTCGGCTTCAGCCGACTTCCACGAACTGAGGCGGAGATTTATCTCCCGCCGTACCCGAGGAAACACCCCCATGCCCCCAACACCCGAACAAACCGCCCTTGACCTCATCCGCCAAGCCGCCGACAGCGGAGCGGAATCCCTTGACCTTTCCAATTTAGGGTTAACTTCCCTTCCGCCTGAAATCGGTCAACTCCCCAACCCCGCGGCGATAAATTGCCTGCTCAATACATGGAAGCCCTACGGGCTAACAACGAGTCGGCTTCAGCCGACTTCCATGCCCTGAGGCGGAGATTTATCTCCCGCCATACCCCGCCCGCCGATTCCCCTCGACCACCGAAGGAACGCCAATGACCAACACCTCCTACCAAACCGTCCTTGACCGAATCCGCCAAGCCGCCGACAGCGGAGCGGAATCCCTTGATCTTTCCAAATTAGGGCTAACTTCCCTGCCGCCTGAAATCGGGAAACTCCCCAACCCCGCGGCGAT
>JAIFKY010000317.1 GCA_020049345.1 Anaerolinea sp. | reverse complement strand
TCAACGGCGTCTTGCGGATTTTATCCAACTGCTTGATGCTCTTTGGCACGCGCTTGTCGAATCCGTTGAGGAATTCCACTGCGTATTTGCGCCGCTGGTTTTGATTGAGTAAATCTTTGGAGTAATTCTCCATCGTCAAATACCACTTCTCCCCTTCTCCGTGCTGGGTACAAAATTCACACATGACCGTGCCTCCTGTAAATTTCTAAAATAAGTTGACAGTCACTTTCAAGGTGATTATCAACTGAATGGATATATTTTCAACCAGTACTGCCAACCCCTTTTGCGTGTCCAGGCGGCGCTATTCTTTCTTTTCCTTTTTTTCTGAAGAGCGCCTCTTTCGAAGGGTGCTGGTTTTTTCTTTCAAATCTTGAAAGTATTCGGTATCCACGATCTCTGAGACTTGTTTTTGACGTTTCGTCTGATCTATTTCAATGCGAAGTTGTACAACTTCCTCTTTTAATTTTTGCTCGCGTTGTTGAACTTGAATTGCCATTTCGTTGAAGACACGCGCCAACATTCCCAATTCATCCGCATTGTCTGTCACATCTTCCAATTGCTTTGGGTCGTAAGGTTGATCATTTTCAAGGGTGCGCGCCACCTCTGTGATCTGACTCAGCGGTTTGGTGATCGCGCCTGAGGCAAAAATCACAGCGAGAAAAACGCTTGCATACGCAATCAGAAATACAAAAATGCTGATCTTTTTGATTTGACTTTGCATCTCAAGCACTTCCGACGCTTCCATATCGACGCCGACAATGGCTACAGATTTTCCGTTCTTGTCCAAAATGGGAGCGTAGCCTGAAAGCCAATTTCCGTATTCATCCTTTCCCATCTCCACATCGGCTATTGGGCGATCAAAAGCCAGCAACATTTCGGGCGCGTTGCTGGCATCATACGCTTCGCGCAAGTGAACGCGGGTTTCGAGGTTTTCATCGGCCGAAACCACAAAGAGCAATTCATTTGGATCTGCGCCGGAAGAGCGCACCGCAGTGTAAATCGCCGCCGCCCGCGGATTCGCGTTGCGCACCAGCCGGAGTGAATCCGCGATCTTTTTATAATCCGCGTCATCTTCAACGCCGCTCTCAAAAACACGGGTGTGATCTTCCGCGTTGATCATCTCTGCTGCCATGCTTGCTGAAACGACAAGGCTTTGTCGCAGTTCTTTCATTAGCCGAGCGGTGGAGAATTGATAAAACCAATAGAATACGCCAAGTAGAAAGACCGTAAAGACAGTCATAAAGACCAGTAGAAGTTTCATTCGAATGTTGAGGCGCCGCATTGTTTTTCTCTCCAAACTTTGATGATTGACCCGCCTGCATTCCTTCGACACATATAAGTGCCCAAAAATATAAAAGCGGAATCTCAAAAGAGACTCCGCTTTTATATTACAGAACGTTCAAAATATCAATGTTAGTCTTTGTATTTGGCTTCTGTTTCAGCGATCATCTTCTGGCGTTCTTTGATTCTATCGCCTTCCGGCACGCCATGGAAACGGGTGCGCTCGCTGGCGAACCACAAGATCAACAGGAAGACCAGCAAGCCTACAACGAGGTAGCCTACTAATTGGTTAGGCGGCTGGAAGCCCACCCAAGCCAGAACAAAGGCGCCAAGGACTGCGATGACTGCAACGGGCTTCGAAAGCGCGCCAAGATCGAACGGACCTTTTTGTTTCCAGGTTTTGCCTTCAGCAAAAATACCAGCCGCAACTGGAATGATGTAGGAAATGTATAGAAAGACTGCGCATCCAGCAGCGAGCACAATGAAAGCGCCGCCGTACAGGCAGGACAAAAATGCCAATGCCGCGCTGACCCAAACGGAAACAGCGGGGACGCGATATTGAACGCTAACGTTACTTAAGGCTTTCGAGAAAGGAAGACCGTCATCACGGGCAAAGGCATACATCATGCGCGAGCAAGATGTCACGCAAGCCAATCCACACAGGAAGTTTGCGAAAACAATGCCGACATAAAGCAAACTGCGCAGGAAGACTGGCATCTCGGAACTTTCCATAATCCAGAAGAAAACGTTCCAGCCTTGAGCCGCGCCCTCTGCTACACTTGGCATTGCCAGCACAAAGGAGCAGACCATGAGATAGCCAAAGATCATTGAATAAAAAACCGCCTGCCACATGCCTTTCGGAACATTGATTTGGGCATCATGAGTTTCTTCTGATGTATGCGCCGAGGCATCATAGCCTGTGATGGTGTAAGTTACAAGCAGAAGTCCAATGACAAAAGCGTACAAAATACTGCCAGTCTGCGGCATTACATCACCACCAACCGCGCCAGTATTGTTTGTAAACGTCCACAAGCGGGAGAATTCAAGTGGGACGGGGGCAAAAACAAGAAGCGAAATGGTCAATAGGATCGCAACAACCATGATCCAATATCCACTGAGATCAGTGAGAATAGTCGTAAGGCGGATACTAAAATGATTTATGGCGGCATGGATAACGATGATCGAGCCAACGCCGGCCAGCCAGATGATTCCAGAACCGTCTACAGAATTAGCCTGCCATGCGGCGGCAGATACATCCATGCCGAAAATACCGTGGAGGATGAGATCGCGGAAGAGTTGAAAAACACCTGCGTCTACCGATGAAATCACGAACACGAGACCAAGAAGATTGAACCAGGCAGTTACCCAGCCCCAGGCGCGTCCGCCAAGGATGGAACCCCAATGGTACAGCCCGCCCGCAGTTGGATAAGATGAAGCAATCTGCCCCATCGCAAACGAAACAATGAGCGCAAACAAACCACCCACCAGCCAGCCGACGCCAATACCGCCGCCGCCAGCCGCGCTGAACGCGAAGGGAAAAGCGGTGATACCGCCTGCCAGAATACAGATAATTGAGAATGAAATTGCGAAATTCGAGAACCCACTCATGCGGCGGGAAAGTTCCTGTGCATACCCCATACTGTGTAATACTTTCTTGTCGTGCTCCATGCTTTTGTCAGCCATTTTCGTAATTCTCCTTGTGTCAATTTTTATTACATCAAGAAACTGAACTTACGAAGAGCAATTTTATATTATTAGCGATACGCCTCCTCTCCTCCACAATGGAAGATTCCTCTACTTGGTATGTGATCAAAACACTAGCAACGGGAAAAAGGTACGCAAAACGTGAATTATTTTGCCAGAATTTGAAGCATTATGACACAAAACTGCTCTTGTGCAAATAGAATTTATGTTCTAAAATTGAATAATGGACTCAATTAACACGCTTAAATTGTTGACATCTCAAATGTCTTTCGAAGCAGATGGAGAACCGCCCGCGTTGCCCTCCCCCGCCCCAGCCTGTTTCAGTCCGAAGGAAAGGGATCAAGCCTTTACACACCCCGCCCAACTGCCTAATGGACAGAAAATTTTGTTGCTCAAGACTCTGCTTTCTTCAGTCTGTGAGCGCGATTGTTTCTATTGTCCCTTCCGCACCGGACGCGATTTTCGACGGGCTACATTTAAACCAGATGAGTTTGCGGTGTTATTTGCAAAACTGTCAGCCGCGAAAATGGCCGAGGGTTTATTTCTCAGCTCAGGAGTAGTGGGCGGCGGTACGCGGACGCAGGATAAAATTCTTGCCACAGCAGAACTCCTGCGCCAGAAATATCAATATCGTGGATACATCCACTTAAAGATTATGCCAGGCGCGGAGAAAGATCAGGTTTATCGCGCCATGCAACTGGCAGACCGTGTCTCAGTCAATTTGGAAGCGCCCAATACAGAGCGGCTCGCAAAACTTGCGCCGCACAAAATATTTCTTGAAGAGTTGCTACAGCCGCTAAAATGGGTTGATGAATTTCGCAAGACAATCCCCGCCTATAAATTTTGGAATGGGCGCGCGCCCTCCACTGTCACCCAATTCGTTGCAGGCGGATCGGATGAAAGCGACCTTGAACTGCTCTCGGCTACAAATTGGTTGAATAAAAATGTAAGTTTGAAGCGCGCATATTTTTCTGCATTCCACCCAATCATGGATACGCCCTTTGAAAACAAGCCTGCCACAAACCCAATGCGTGAACATCGTTTATATCAGGCTTCGTTTTTATTGCGCGATTACGGCTTTGACCTGGAAGACCTGCCGTTTGCAAACGACAGCAATCTTCCGCTTCATGCCGACCCCAAACAGGCATGGGCGCAAATGTATTTAATAGATAAGCCGATTGAAATCAATAAAGCCGAAAAACGGGAATTGATCCGCATCCCTGGCATTGGGCTGAAAGGCGCAGAAGCGATTTTGCTTGCGCGCCGAACAAGCCGGCTGCGCGATCTTTCTGCATTAAAAAAACTTGGCATAGTCGCTGAACGGGCCGCGCCTTATTTGTTATTCGATGGTCGCCGGACTGCAAAGCAAATTGAATTATGGTGAGATTACCCTTCTATAAAAACCATTGTCATAAGCATAAACTCCAAAAAACATGAGTATCAAAAATTGATGCTCATGTTTTTTTCTTAACAACCTTAAAGTATTTTGATATTTTAAGATAAAACCTTGCAATATATTTCATTGCCGCTATACTAATCAAATACATTTATGTTGTATGCGCTTATGATAAAAGGAGAAAATAAAAAATGGTTTCAACAATGGAAACACTTACCATACGAACAGAAAATAAATTTAGAACGCTTGTCACAAAGCAGTCATATAAAAAAGGCGAAGTGATCTGCGCCATGCCCAGCGAAAACATTGTGGATAAGCCCACCCGCTTTACCGTGCAAATCGCAAAGGACAAGCACACTCATGTCGGTAAACTCGCCGCGCTGAATCACTCCTGCGATCCTAATGTTATATTGGACACAGAAAACATGCTGATGATTGCCCGCCGCGATATTGAAAAAGGCGAGGAACTTTCCTTCTTTTACCCAGCCACAGAATGGGAAATGCAGGCGCCGTTCATCTGCCTGTGCGGATCAACAAACTGCATCCAAGTGGTTGCTGGGGCGCGCTTCCTGCCGCTTTCCACGCTGGAGTCTCATTATCTTAGCAAGCATGTGCGCGAAACTGTGATTGAGTTGCTTGAAAACACAGAATTGCACTTAAAGAAATTACAGGAATTATAAAAAAAACTCCGAGGTCTTCAAGACCTCGGAGTTTTTTTTCAATTACAGTTTGCGATGCAGCGCCAAAAGCGCGTAAGCCCCCACCCACGGCTTGCCCAGCCGATGATTGTCTGAAACTTCCACTTTATTAAGTCTGGACGCAATTTGCGGCATGAGCGAGGCTATCGTAGCCCAGTCGTCTGTTAATACGGCTGTTTTCATTTTATCTGCCAGATGGCTTGTCCACATCCATTCCATGCGGAATTTATCCGCTTTGACCCAATAGTCGCGTTTTTCCCATGCGGCTACGGAAACATCCACCCCTTCAGAGATGGCTTGTAAAGCCAGAGCGATGAAGGACGCCAAGTCTTTTGCCTCAGGCGTGACCTTTGCCTGTTTTGCCAACTCACGGATACACAATACAATGGACTTTATTAATCGGGTGCGTTCTTTTCCAACAGAATCGGGATTAATTACACGGCTCAAAAGAAATTCTCCAAGTTCGAAATAGAAACTGCAAGAGCGGGATTATACCCAGCAATCAAAAATCGTCAATCGGAATTCATAAATTCGTTTTGCCGAGCAAAGCCATGTTGGTTATAGATTAAATCCTTGACATATTTTGTTGGACAGGTGTAAACTCGAATAATATTCAATAAACCTCTTGCAAAAGTCCATTTTTGACCACAAAGGCACAAAGTCTCGAAGACTCAAAGGAAAAAACGCAGTACCGCATAACTTGCTATTGACTTGAATAAAAAGGGTTCTCATGGCAAACTGGCTTTTGCGGAAAGGAGAGAGCCATGAGGAC
>JAIFKY010000111.1 GCA_020049345.1 Anaerolinea sp. | reverse complement strand
ATTTTTTCTTTAATGCTTCGGCATTGGGAACCATTGAACGAAATTTATACATTCGAAAACGCTTGCCGCCTTTCCCTGTGCGCTGTTGGGTAAACATGGCCGGAGCGCCCGGGGAGGTAAATCTAATAATGACTGCGATAATGCCAAGCACAGGGAGCCAAAATGGAGCGCTCAAAAGAACAAGACTGAGATCCATAATTCGTTTTACAAATACATAGGAACTCCCCGAAAAAATACGTTTCTTCGGGTCAAAGGAATTAATCCATTCATGCTTGTCAATAGAGGTAAGCATTGTGCTGGTCATTTTATAACCTCTCACCTACTTCAACAGATGTGTTTGTATTTGACAATTGCTTTGAACGATCCCGGGCTATATATAAAAGATCTTCAAAGGTTAATGCTTCATCAGGGAAGGACGCAACACCGCAATTGACACGCAACCCAGTGCGCTCTTCAATGATTTTACATGTACGTTTGGCTAGAAAAACAGCATTTTCTAAATCCGTTTCGGGACAGAGGATAATAAACCGTCCAATATTGTCGCGGATGAGCAAGTCTGTCTGGCGAATGGCTTCTCCAATGGCTTGTCCAATTCGCGCGTTTGACAGACGAGTAAGAACATCCTGTTGCAGGCTCTTTAACATCTCGCGTATTACTTCTTCATCCTTGGGATAGGCATGTACAACCAAAAGAGATAGCGGGCGATGATAGCGCCTGCTTCGACCAAATTCAGTTTTTATCTGCTCGGAAGCCGTGTCTATTTCAATGGCGCGATGAGGGAATGTTCCCTGCGCCAGAACATTCATCAATGATTCTGAGTTCGCAATCCCGACAGCCAATTGATATGAAAGCCATACACCCACCTCCAGAATTATAATTTCCAAAACAATCACTTCTACATCTAAGGAGCCGGTAAGTTTGCGTTCTACAAGTTGAAAGAGGGCAAAGTAAATTGCGCCCCAAAAGAACATTGGCACAATTACAGAAACTTTGTGAAGAGACGGCACAAAAATCATAATTGGCACAAGAAAGATCGAGACAAGGTAAAAATATGCCGCGAAGTTAATAATTGGTGTGTCAGAACGGTCTAGTTGAGCAAGCACCAGAACAATCAGCAAATAAAAACCGATCCAAAAAAATGATCTCTTGAGGTTTGTCACGTTAATACCCTTATGAATTACCTGCGAAAATAGTATATCAATTACATATTAAATTCAATGATTTTCAATTTTAACATATAAATGGGATGAATCAAATCCACTTAATAAGATAGGGAGTATCCAAATTACATGGCTTGCTCAAAAAAAAATTCAGAACAGAGTCTGCAGAGATCGTGAAGTTTTTAAGGGTGGTAAATTTGTAAGAAATAACACGAAAAATTCGTCCATACTTCTGAGGAAAAATAAACCATGATCCAAAAATCAAACTTGTTCAGTTTAAAACCATCCACTATCACAATGTACGGCGCCTCTTGGTGCCCAGATTGCGCACGCGCCAAGAGTTTCTTTGACAAACACCAGGTTCAATATGAGGATTTGGATATTGAGGAAAACCCCGATGGCGCCGCATTTGTAAAAGAGCTAAATAATGGTATGCGTATCATTCCCACGATTGTATTTCCTGACGGCGAAGTCTTGGCAGAACCGTCTAACGCGCAATTAACCGAAAAACTTAAGCTGTAAATTATGCGACGGACAGATTAAAAAATTAAAGATTAACTGTCCGCCGCTCAAAAGCACAGGAGTATAATCATTTGATGAAAAAAATATTCATCCTGCCTGTTCTTGTATTTTTTCTTGGCGCTTGCGACACTGTGAAAATTCCCCAGCAAACATTTCCGGCTTGGACGGTCATACCCTCGCGGACGCCAAGTGTTATTACGCCCACACCAATCATTCTCTCTCAGCCGCCCACCGAAACTATTGCGCCGGGAGTGACAGTCATTGTGCCCGTTACGCTCACAAATACAGAAGTACCCTCTCTTACGCCTACATCAACAAGCACTTCAATTCCGCCAACTGAAACGCCGACACCCACTGTAATACAGTCTGTGGCAGTGGATATCCTTGGATGCAATACAAGCATTGACATTACGCATGGCATGGGCGAAGTAACCAATGCCTATGTAACTGTGAAAAATACCGGAACTGTAGATTTACCGAATACTTGCGCCCTACTGCGTGCCATTGACGAAGACCGCGAACATCCCGATAAAAAGGTATGCGTCACAAACCTGCCTGCACTGTATCGGGTGACGCTCAAACTGACGGTTGACTCTGCTTATAAACAAAACACCATTATTCAAGTGGATGCTTCATCAAATGATGTTGTGTTGCTGCGGGTGGATAAGCCCTCCTGCACGGACATCGGTTTATTCGGCGGTGCGCCGGCAGATGTGGGCGTGGTAAAGCCAATTGAATAAAAAAAAGAACTCCGAGTTTTTCATAAACTCGGAGTTCTTTTTTACGCGAGCGGCAATGTAAATGTAAACAGACTGCCTTTGTTTTCGCCTGCGCTTTCCGCCCAAATTTTTCCGCCATGCGCTTCGATGAGATGCTTGGCAATGGTCAAGCCGATGCCTGATCCGCCATGCGCGCGGGAGCGGGATTTATCCACCCGATAGAAGCGATCAAAAATATGTTTGAGTTGGTCTGCGGGGATTCCAAAACCGGTATCACGGATGGAAATACGCGCTTCATCTTTGTCATGCTCAATTGCAACAGTGACGGTTCCATTTTCTGGCGTGTATTGCAAGGCGTTGCCGATCAGGTTGGTGAGCACTTGGATGATGCGGTCTTCATCAGCCAGGATCATGATCGGGTCGTGTGGCAGGCTTGGGGTGAGTGTGACGCGCTTTTCATCAAATTGATGTTGCAAGCGTTTGGACACTGTCTGAATCAGCATTGTCGAATCTGTTGGGTGAATTTTCATTTGAATGGCGCGAGATTCGACGCGGCTTAATTCCTGCAAATCATCCACCAGATGACTTAGCCTTTCAGCCTCGGCGTGAATTTGCAAATAGGTTTCATCGGTGGCGGGCAGCACGCCATCCATGAGGGCTTCAGCGACGCCTTTGATGGCGGTCAGCGGGGTGCGAAGTTCGTGCGCCACATCACCAATTAAGCGGCGGCGCATGGTTTCAACCTGCTCCAATTGTTCAGCCATCTGATTGAAACTTCCTGCAAGTTGGTTGAGTTCATCGTTGCCGCGCAAGGGAACACGCTCGCCATAATGACCTTCTGCAATTCGCTGGCTTGCATTGGTCATTACAGAAACAGGGCCAAGAATGCTTCTGCTAAAAATAAAACTGACAATCAAAGCAACCAGCGAGGCCGCAACAACTGAGATCAGCAATGACTCGTTGAATGATTTTTGAAAGTTTTGATAAAAATCAGACATCATTGCACCGGCGCCCAGCCCTTGCCCCAGTCCTTGTCCCTGCCCCTGCCCCTTCCCCATCATTGTTCCTTGCCCAGAGCTCAATTGCTGTTCCATGTATTGCAAATGACGTTGAAACGCAACCGGCGTTGTGAGTTTGGTAATGATGCCGATCACGGCCATGCCAACTACGATTACAACAAAATAGGAAAGGAATAATTTAATACTCAAATGAGATTGGATAATTTTCATGGTTCACCAATTTATAAAGGCTCATCGTCAAAACGATAGCCGACGCCGCGCACGGTCACGATAAAATCGGGGTTGCCTAATTTTTGGCGGACATGCCCAAGGTGAACATCCACCACGCGCATCTCGCCAAAGTAGGATCCACCCCAAACACGCTCAAGCAATTGTTCGCGTGAAAGCACGCGCCCGCGATTTTCGGCAAGCGCATGCAGGAGATCAAATTCGCTGGCGGTCAACTCAATCGGTTGATCGTCCACAGTTACTTGACGCGCATCCAGATCGATTCGGACATGATGAAACGCCAGCACGCTTCCCTCGCCGCCCGTGGCTGATCCTGTTTGCATACGCCTTAACGCCGCCTTGACTCTTGCCACCAATTCACGCGGGCTAAACGGTTTGGTTACATAATCATCCGCACCGACTGAAAGACCGACGATTTTATCTGTCTCTTCAGTACGGGCAGTTAACAAGATGACATACACCTGCGATTCGCGCCGCAACTTTGAAAGTAATTCCAGCCCGTCCATGCCTGGCAACATGACATCGAGCACGATTAGATCGGGCTTGAAGGCGCGTACCGCCTTAAGACCCGATGGTCCATCTGTGGCGGTGAACACCTCGTAGCCTTCAGGCTTAAGATATGCCTGAACAAGATTTACAATGGTCGGCTCATCGTCAATTACAAGGATCTTTGTCATGGTTGGATTTTCCTATGTTGAGATTTGTTTATCATAAAGCAAGTGTAAAGGTTTGGTAAAGGATTTTTAGAGAGTGGCTAATCTTGCGGGCTTGATAAAAGATTTAGAGACTGTTTAATAAGCCCACTTTTTGACCACAAAGGCATGAAGGGAAAAACTTTGTGGCTTTGTGTCTTGGCAACTTCGTGGTGAGGTTATTACAGTCTCTTAGCCACAGAGTACACGGAGGTCACTGAAGAAAACATCGGAACAATGTGTAGACTGCTGTAGATAGCCAGTGGAAAGGTATAATGTCTTTATGGCAGACGAACAGATAAAATCCCTTGCACGCAACAAGATCGCCATGCTAATTGATGGTGATAACGCTCAGGCTGGCTTGCTTTCTCAAATGTTGGTGGAGGCTGGACGCTACGGTCAAGTAACTGTCCGCCGCATTTATGGAGACTGGACAACCACAAGCATGAACTCGTGGAAAGACACGCTTAATTTCCATGCCTTCCAACCTATTCAACAATTTCGCTATACCATTGGCAAGAATGCAACAGACAGCGCAATGATCATTGATGCAATGGATATTCTGCACTCTGGCGTGGTGGATGGATTCTGCCTGATTTCCAGTGATAGCGATTATACGCGTTTGGCTACCCGCATCCGAGAGACGGGCATTTTTGTGATGGGTATTGGCGAGAAGAAAACGCCCAAGCCCTTTGTAAATGCCTGCGATGTTTTTGTCTTCACAGAAAACCTTGTGGTTGCCAAAAAGCCGGTTACACAGCCGCGCCCGCCCAAGGGTGAGACTAAAAAAGTCAAAGATGATAAAGAAGAACCTGATCCAATGCCAGTCTTAAGCCAGGCGTTTGAAATGGCGGTGCAACAAGATGGATGGGCATCGCTGGCAAACTTCGGCAATGCGCTGTATCAGGTGGACCCGAGTTTCGATCCGCGCACGTATGGGCATAAACAACTCTCCAAGATGATCAGCAAGTTAAAAGACGGTTTCGAGATGCGAACACAGGAAAACGATGGGAATATGGTTTTTTATGTGAAGATCAAGGAGTAAATCAAGCGCCGCCGTATGAGTAAAAGTTGGGTGGTTCCTTGCATAACAATATCAACAAAACTACAAGGTCAGGTATTACAGCATGAATATGGATAAGACAAAAACATTTCTTACTATTCTTGGGTTAGGAATTACCATTGGGGCAGTCCTAGTTGCGTATCTAGTTTTTGTCATAGGGGCAAGACCTAAAACTATAAAAATAGGCGGCATTGAATTTGAAATTCCTACATCCACTCCAATTCCCCCCTCCAACAACTCCCTTTCCCAGCCTACATCTGAACCTTCAAGCACAGAAAATAATTTGTTTATTGCCTCCTCGCCACTCATCATTAATGGAAAATCTTATGTGATTCCAACTTCAAAAAATTCTCCTATTTGTGTCTCAAGCCAGGAAACAGGCGATACATCATCAGCAATTGACTATGATTTGGTCGTTCCAAAAGGCTGGGTTATTATTTGGGATTCATC
>JAIFKY010000079.1 GCA_020049345.1 Anaerolinea sp. | reverse complement strand
CAACATAAACGTGATTGGCATTAACAATGGATATGAAGGTTTGATCAACGGCGAGTTTCACCCCATGGACGCGCGCTCGGTTGGCGGCATTTTCCAGCGCGGCGGGACAATATTGTTTACCTGTCGCAGCAAGCGTTTCATGGAACCTGCGGGACAGCGCGAAGCGATCCGCAGCATGAATGAAGCCGGCATGGAAGGCTTGATCGTGATCGGCGGCGAAGGCTCCCTGAATGGCGCGTATGCGCTTGCGCAAAAAGGGATAAAAGTGATCGGCATCCCCGGCAGTATTGATAATGATGTCTGGGGTACGGATATTGCCATTGGCACAGACACCGCCATGAACACCATCATGGAAGCCGTGGATAAGTTACGCGACACCGCATCTTCACATCAGCGCGCATTTGTGATCGAAACGATGGGACGCAACAGCGGCTATCTGGCGGTCATGGCAGGCATTGTCTGCGGCGCAGAAATGGTGCTTGTTCCCGAAGTGCCTGTTACTTGGGAAGAAGTTGCCGCGGCCGTTGAAAGCGCGTATCAGCGCGGCAAGACACATGCCATCATCATCAATGCAGAAGGCTCCGCGATTGACACAAATGAGTTGGTGCAAAAAATTGACACGCTTGATGTTGGCTTCAAAACGCGCGTGAGTATTTTGGGTCACATTCAACGCGGCGGATCACCGACTGCGTATGACCGCCTGCTCGCATCACGCATGGGCGTAAAGGCAGTTGAGGCATTCGTGGAAGGCAAGCACGGCGTAATGACCGGACTGCAAGGTAAAAACATTGAGTTCATTCCGCTTTCAGATGTAATCAGCAACAAGCGCAATGTGAACATGGAGTACTATCACATGACAAAGGTTCTGGCGCGATAGAAAGTTGAAAGACGCCAAGACATCTTTGCGGTTATAAAATAAACTGCCCGCCAGAAATGGCGGGCAGTTTATTTTATATGGAAGAAGAAACGCTGTTTACTTTCCTGCCGAGATAACAGAAGGAGTGCTCAACGATAATTCAAAAGGTTGGGAATGCCAGTTCCACGTATTGAGATCAGAAATGGCGCGATAGGCGGTCAGATCCAATTGCAGAGGCGTGACCGAAACAAACCCGTCAGCCAACGCTCCGACATCTGTTCCTGATTCTGAAACGCCTGTTGGCGCGTCGCCGCCGATCCAATAATAGGGGCGTCCACGCGGGTCGGTGCGCTCGTCGAGGCGGCTGTGATAAACACGCAATCCCTGACGTGTGATGCGAAAGCCGTGAATATCTTCCGCTTTTAGAAAAGGCACATTGACGTTTAATAAAGTCTCAGCGGGCAAACCGTTGGTGATCACATTTTGAACGGCAACACGCGCGGCGTAAGCGGCGGGTTGAAAATCTATTGCTCCAACATGTCCTTCGGGTACTTCGAGTGAAACTGCAATGCCCGGCACGCCCGCGATCACGGCTTCCATTGCGGCGGTGACGGTTCCAGAATAAGTGACATCATGTCCCAGGTTTGCGCCGACGTTGATGCCAGAGACAACCAGATCAAACTTCTCTTTGAAATATCCGAGTGTTGCCAGCGCAACACAATCGGAGGGCGCGCCGTCACTTGCAAATGCCTGCGATCCGTCTTCAAGGTGGAATTCGCGCATACGCAAGGCGCGATCCAATGTTTTTACATGTCCGCTGCCAGACCAGTTTCGGTCGGGGGCGAGGATGGTTACTTGTCCAAGGTTTCGCATTTCCTGTGCCAGAGCTAAAAGTCCGGGCGCAAGTACGCCGTCGTCATTGGTTACTAAAATTTTTTTCATTGTTTAATTTTTTCCCTTTGGTAGGTCAGGCTTGCAGCCTGACAATATTTGAAAACATAGTTTTGGGCGGGTTATAAACCTGCCTGCAAATTCTTATGCGCGAGCCAAGCCCGTCATGCGGGTGAATGCGCTTCCCATATATCGCAGACCCCAACTGCCTAAAATTCTAAACGCGCTCCACTCTTTTTGTCTGCGGGCTTTGGTTGTTTTATTTTTCAAGGCAGATAATAAATCTGCGGCGGTGTGTCCTTCAAATTCAGTTACGCCAAAGCCAATGGTGTCTATGATGTGCGCGTCACTGCTGCCTGTTTTTGCGATGCGCAGGCGGGTGGCAAGAATGTTTGCGTAGTGATTGCTGATTCTATCCAATGCTGTTGCGTTATAAACTTCAATTCCGATTAAAGTTTCAGCCACCAGCGGGTTACGCAGCGCTTTCAAGATCGTGCGCCCTTTGAGGCTCTTCATACCCATGCCGCCCGCCATTGGATGCGGAGCAACGCAAACGCCGCCCAATTCGCGTACCCGCAAGACGGTTTCGATCAACGAGAGTCCGGCATCCACCTTTTCGGTGATGAAGAAGGCCAGCAGGTCTCCATCAGCGGTGGTGATCTCAATGCCGGGGATCACTTCCACGCCGTAGTTGGGCGCGAGTTCCATCGCCTTGAGCGCTCCTCTAATTTCATCGTGGTCGGTAATGGCGATCACATCCAAACCCAGTTGTTTTGCGCGGCTCAAAACGGCAGAGAGTGAAGCGGTGCCGTCGTAACTGTAAATTGTGTGTAAGTGCAAATCTGCAAGTCCCATATTTTTCTCCTTGTTTCAAGCACAAGTCTACCTGCCGGCTATTAAGAACCTGTGAAGATTGTTTTAAGAAATTGTATGGGTTGTGTTAATAAAAACTACCCGCGCATTGGGCGGGTAGCGCCTCAAAAAGAGGCAGAAGGAGGAGAAAAAAGAACGAATTAAATACGGTTGCGCTTTTTCAGGAAGTCGCGGCGTTTACGGGTAGCGTCCACACCAAAAACGACAACCATGGATAGAAAAATGACGGATGGCAAAATAGTTTCCATATATTTACTCCATTTGTATGATGAAATAATACATCAATTCCTTTAGCGGCAACCTAAGAAACAGTTAACAACTTGTAAACAAAATTCCAACTGTCTCACATTCGCCCTGATGATGATATTATTGAAAGGAATTATTATTTTTCCAAAGGAGAAATAAACCATGAACCTATACATCATCCGCCATGCCATTGCTGTGGACGAATACGAAGATGACAGCCAGCGCCCATTAACCGATAAGGGCAAAAAGAAAATGCGCCAGATCGCAAAAGGGCTGCGTGCGCTCGGCGTGGATTTTGACCTGGTCCTGTCCAGCCCATACCTCCGCGCCAAAGAGACTGCCGAAATTCTTGCGGATGTTTTCAAGGTAAAGGCTGATGTTGTCTTCAGCGACAACCTCGTCCCTTCGGGCGACCCTGACCTGCTGATCTCTGAAATGAACGAAAAATACAACGCGCACAGCGTTGCGCTGATTGGGCATGAACCGCAATTAACCGCCCTGGTTGGCTTGCTTGTCTCAGAAAATGCAATTGTAGATATGTCCCTCAAAAAAGGCGGCGTGTGCAGGCTTTCAGCCGATGATCTTCACCACACTCGCAAAGCCACGCTGGAATGGCTTATTACGCCAGGCATCCTTGTTGAGATTGGTGAAAACTAATTATGACAGAAACCGTCATTGACCTTACCTCTCCTGATCTTTATATCAACCGCGAGTTGAGCCTGCTGGAATTTCAGCGCCGCGTGCTGGAAGAAGCCTGGGATGAATCCAAGCCTCTGCTTGAACGCATAAAATTCCTTGCCATCTTCGGCTCGAACATGGATGAGTTCTTCATGGTGCGCGTCTCAGGTATTCGCAAAATGGTGGAAGCGCGTATTATGGGAGTTTCTCCAGACGGCATGACCGCGACAGATGAACTGGCGGCAATTCGAAAACTATCGTTGGAATTAATACTTGACGCTCAGCGCTGTTATCAACGCAAACTTTTGCCCAAACTCGAAAAAACGGGTATCCACGTTCTTGATTATCAAAAATTAAACAAAACACAAAAGGAACGCGTTGATACCTATTTCAAGGAAGTGATCTACCCTGTGCTCACTCCGCTCGCGCTTGACCCCGGACACCCGTTCCCGCATATTTCAAATTTAAGTTTGAACCTTGCCATTGTGATTCGCGATAAAAAGGGCAACGAAAAGTTTGCGCGTCTTAAAGTGCCTGATACCCTGCCGCGTCTTCTGCCCATCAAACGGTCTTCGGGCGGAGTCCGCAAAGATGGAACCATTCCCCACCAACATTATTTTGTCTGGTTGGAGCAGGTCATCGCCGCGAATCTGCATGACCTTTTCCCAGGCATGGAAGTGACCGCCGCGCATCCCTTCCGCATTGTGCGTGACGCTGATATTGAAATTCAGGAACTCGAAGCAGATGACCTGCTGGAGACCATGCAGCAGAATATCCGCAAGCGCAAGTTTGGATCGGTCGTGCAGGTGGCAGTGTATGAATCCATGCCTGAGAACATCCGCGAACTGCTCGTGGATAATCTTGAAGTATCCCGCAATGATGTGTATGTTTTGGATAATCCGCTTGGCTTGAGCGGATTGTGGCAACTTTACAACAATGTGGAACGACACGATTTGAAAGACATCCCTTACAAACCGCGCGTCCCCAAGGCATTCAAACGCGCTACAACCGACATCTTCGACGCGATCAAAAACGGAAACATTCTGATCCATCACCCGTATGATTCGTTTAATCCGGTGGTTGATTTTCTCAACGCCGCCGCGCGAGACCCGCAGGTGTTGGCTATCAAACAAACCCTGTATCGTGTTGGATCAAATGCGCCTGTGGTTGAAGCCTTGCTCGAAGCGGCAGAGCGCGGCAAGGAAGTGGCGGTACTGGTTGAATTAAAAGCCCGCTTCGATGAAGAATCAAACATTGGCTGGGCGCGTGCGCTGGAAGAAGTAGGCGTGCATGTGGTCTACGGGCTTGTTGGTTTGAAGACCCATTGCAAGGTCACCATGGTTGTCCGTCAGGAAGGCGACGGCATCCGCCGCTACATGCACCTTGCAACAGGAAATTACAATGCGCTGACTTCGCGTATTTATGAAGACATCGGTATGTTCACCGCAGACGAAGACATGGGTGCGGATGCAACTGATCTTTTTAATTATTTAACAGGCTATTCCACAAAACAGGAATACCGAAAATTGTTGGTCGCTCCCGTCAGCCTGCGGAAGAAATTGGAAAAAATGATCCTGCGCGAAATTGATCATGCAAAGCAGGGACGCAAAGCCCACCTAATTTTCAAACTCAATTCACTGGTGGACCCGCAAATGATCCAACTTTTATATCTGGCATCCCAGGCGGGCGTGCAGGTTGATCTGCTGGTGCGCGGCATGTGTTGTTTGCGCCCGGGCATAAAAGGTGTCAGTGAAAACATTCGCGTTGTCAGCATTGTTGGGCGTTACCTTGAACACAGCCGCTTGTTTTACTTCCACAACGACGGCAAGGAAAATATCTATCTTGGCAGCGCAGACCTGATGACGCGCAATCTCAATCACCGCGTTGAGGTTGTCTTTCCGGTCGAAAACAAAGATCACATAAAATATTTACGTCATCACGTTTTGGATACGTACTTGAAAGACAATGCGCGCGCGCGAATTCTTCAAACAAACGGCTCATACATCCGCGTCACTCCCGAAGCGGGCAAAGAGATTGTTGATGTGCAGGAGAAATTTATGAGTTGATAGAAAGGGAGGGGGGCGCAAGTTTTACTTGCGGAGAACAACTACAAAACAGAAGCAATCCCGAAGTTCTACTTCGGGATTGCTATTTAACGTGAATAATGGATAAGGAATTCTGCGCGCCCGTGTCGCGATGAATCCCTAGCTCAGTACAAAAAAGTCCTTCGGACTGCTGGCACTAGCCCCGCAGGGGCTTCCATGAACTGAGGCAGGGCTTTAGCCCGCACCGACCAACGCTAACCATTATTCACGTTA
>JAIFKY010000067.1 GCA_020049345.1 Anaerolinea sp. | reverse complement strand
AATTGTCTACTACATCATCCCAATTATCCACTGAACCAATTATCCGTTTATCCGAAGTGACCTACCATCATTACGGAAAAACCGCGCCCGCATTGACCGACATCAACGTGGAGATTAAACGCGGCTCGTTTACACTGCTTGTTGGACCATCCGGCTCGGGCAAGTCCACGTTGTGCATGTTGCTCAACGGAATTATCCCGCAAATTCTGGGGGGAGAACTCGAAGGTAAAGTTATTATTGATGGAAAAGATGTTTCCGAATCGAAGGTACAAAACATGGCGCATTCGGTCGGGTTGCTTTTTCAAGACCCCGAATGGATGTTTGCAACTCTGCAAGTGGAAGACGAAGTAGCCTTCGGACCTGAAAACCTGCGCCAGCCGCCTGCTGAGATTGCCGCGCAAGTAACCAAATCTCTTGAGTATGTCGGCATGAATAACTTGAGAAAGAATCTGGTCTGGGCGCTTTCGGGCGGACAGATTCAAAAACTGGGGCTGGCAACCGTGCTGGCAATGGCTCCCGATGTGATCGTCCTCGATGAACCAACCGCCAATCTTGACCCCGCCACCACACATTCAGTCCACGAGTTGATTCTGCGCCTGCGTAATGAAGGCCGGACAATTATCCTCGTCACCAAAGACCTCGATGAGTTCATGGCACAGGCAGATCACATGGTTCTGCTGTCAGAAGGGCGCGTGCTGGCGCAAGGTACGCCGCGCGAAGTAATTTCGATTCACGGCAAGGTCATGCTTGATCTCGGGGTCTGGCTCCCTGAACCGACCGAAGTAGGCTTGCGATTAAAACAACAAGGTCTTTTGGAAAATAAGACCGTACCGATCACAGTCGCGGAAGCAGTGGATGTATTGAAAGACATCCGCTTCAAGGAAAATCCGCCAGTGAAGAAAGAACCTGTCATCGGCGAAACGCTCATCCGCGCTGAGAATGTTCAATTTGGATACACACGCAAAACGAAGACACTGCGCGGCGTTTCATTTGAAATCAATCAAGGCGAGATCGTCGCCATTGTGGGGCAAAACGGCGCAGGCAAAAGTACGCTGAGCAAAATGCTGGTCGGCTTGCTAAAGCCATCGGCTGGAAACCTGACCATGTTCGGGCGCAAAGCGTCCCAGTGGAACGTGCAGGATCTGGCGAATGATGTTGCGCTCGTCTTTCAAAATCCCGAACACCAATTTCTATGCGATACCGTCCACGAGGAACTTGCATACAGCCTGCTCGCGCAAGGCATCGCCGACCCTGACGAAGTTGAGAAACGCGTCAATGCCATGCTTGAACGGCTCGACATCACAGAGGCAGCCGATGTGCATCCCTTCTCGTTGAGCGCAGGATCGAAACGCCGCCTCGGAGTTGCCACCATGCTGGTCGGCGGGCGCGCCAAACTGCTGATCGTGGATGAGCCAACCTACGGGCAGGATCGCCGCCTCACCGAACGCCTGATGGAATTGATCAACAACCTACGCGGCGAAGGAATCACAATCATCATGATCACACACGATATGCGCCTTGTGGATGCGTATGTGGATCGCGCGCTTGTGATGGCAAATGGAGAAAAGATCTTCGACGGCGCTCCGAGTGACTTGTTTCAATCTCCAGAAATTGTAGAACGCGCATCCCTGCGAACCACCGCCCTGCGCCGCGTTGTAGACGGCTTGCGCGCGGCTGGCACACAAGTCCCAAATGGCTTGAACACAGTTGACTCTTTTGTTGCGGCGGTTGCAAACGTATGAGCGAAAACACTCTTCAATACATTGATAATAATTCCATCTTTCACCGCGCCGATGCGTTGAGCAAATTAGCGTGGGTCTTGATCGTTGTCATTTTTACATTCCAATTTAAATCCGCAGAAGCGCGTGGCGTGATGCTGGCAAGTTTGCTAATCCTCGCCATCTTTTTCGCGCGCATACCATTCACGGCAATCCTGCGCGCCTCGCCCCTGATATTCGGAGTTGCGTTACTGCTGGGATTATTCCACCTGTTTATCACACCCGGAACCGACATCCTTTTTAGATTCGGACCACTGACCGCCACCCAGGAAGGATTAACCAAAGGCTTGGGATTTTTCTTCCGCCTTGCGATCATGGTCATGGCTTCGTTCATGTTGATTTGGACCACGGACATTCGCGAGCTGATGGTTGGTCTGGTGCGATTGGGCATTCCCTACCGTTATGCATTTGCCATCTTCATGGCGTTGCGCTTCCTCCCAGTCATCCAGCAGGAAGTGGACGCGGTCAAATCTGCCCACGCTATTCGCGGACGCGCCTCCAGTTCACCCATCCGTCATCGTTTCCGTTTATGGCAGCGGTATTTATTCACCGTCATCGTCAACGGATTACGTAAAGCAGAAAGCACCGCGCTTGCAATTGAATCACGCGGCTTCGGCGCCTATCCAGACCGAACCTACGTAAAAGATTTCCGCTGGACTTTCCTCGGCATTCTACTCATGTTTCTGTTTGTTGCGCTTGGAATATTTCTCATATTCTGGGAACGGCAGTATCTATAACCCAGAAACTTAGAAACTGTTAATAACTTCACCACGAAGTCACCAAGGCTCAAAGTTTTTCCCTTTGAGTCTGGTGACTTCGTGCCTTTGTGGTCAAAAAAGCGGGCTTAACATTTCAGTCCAGACAACAATTGCGCTGAAACTTTTTCAATGGATGTATCACCATCTATTCGGACTAAAACACCTTGTTCATCATAATAATGAACAAGAGGCGCTGTTTGAGTCTGATAAATTTCAATACGATTCAAAACCGTTTCGGCTTTATCATCGTCACGCTGATATAGAGCAGAGCCATCTACATCACAGACTCCTTTTTCTCTGGGTGGGTTGAATCGCTCGTGGTAGATGTGACCCTGCGCATGGCAAGTCCAACGTCCTGCCAACCGCTCGATCAAAATTTTTACGGGGGATGTTATAAAAAGAACAAGGTTAACATGCCCGCCGAAACTATTAAGCAAATCTTCAAGTTCATCTGCCTGAACCGGCGTGCGGGGAAAGCCATCCAAAATAGCCCCATTTTTACAATCTGGCAGTAAGAAACGTTCGCGCAGCATGGCAATTGTTAAATCATCTGGAACCAGTTCACCCTTGGTGATATAAGTTTCCGCCAATTTGCCCAGTGGAGTACCGTTCTTAATATTATCGCGGAAGATATCTCCCGAAGAAATATGCGGCACATTTAGTTCTTTTTCCAAAACTTTGGATTGTGTACCCTTTCCTGCTCCTGGAGGTCCAAGTAGAACAATATATGTAAGCATATAGCACCTTTTGAATTACAAGCAAGTTAATGATATTGGAACAAATAGAGTTTTTTGGCGAATGTTCGGCGCGCTTTGTCTTGCAAAACAAAGCCGTTCAGATGTCAAAAAAGCGTCAATGTGCTCATGCTTGCACCTCCTTCACATTCTCTGCTGTTAATATAGCGCTGCCTCTATTATACGACCATAGCCGGCGCAACGATACAAGTTAAGCAGTTCGTGAAGTCGCTAAAAAGTATTTCAATTCCCACCTGAAAAATTCGATAATGTGACGCAAACAGCCAGTTTTAGCGCGTCGAAAAATATAGTGTTGCCCCTTACTTACGCCAAAATTTCCTCCCAATTTAATTCCTTAAACGCCTCTTGCAGTCGATGTCCATCATCTACAACAATATATTGTAGGTTGGTGAATAATTTTTCAGCGATTTCGCGCACAGGTTCAAGCGGAACGACATCATCGGCTGTCCCGTGGATAATGACCGTTGGAACAGAAACAGGCTCCAGATTAAGATAAGCAGCGAAGTGATCACGTAATAAAGCAGGAGCAAGCAGGATCAACTTTCGTACCTGGGTCGGATGTTCACAGGTGAAGACTGTTCCCATTAAGCCGCCAAAAGACGAGCCGATGATGATCCAATTTTTCTTGCGTCCCAAAATCGGTTTGAGTTGTTTCATGCGCTCTTCAAAAGAGCCGGTGAAATCGGGTGTGATCATGCCGGGGAATTTTTCGGCGAACTGGCGCGCCTTTCCACTTTGGCTGGTGCTTTCGAGTCCATGCAAATAAATAATTTTTGTGTTGTCCATTTTTTGGCTTGCGGATTTTCGCCCGCCCTTTACTTTTGGTATTTCATCAACGACGAAATCCGTCGGTTCTTCTTCGGCGCGTTTTTGCATTGAAAGCGGTTGTGGACGAAGCAAGTCACGCAGTTCTTTTTGTAGGGGCGGCGGGAAGGCTGTGGCAATGCGGCGCAGGGTGACGACGGTCATTGGGTTTTGTGTGTTGGTTAGGATGTGTTTGAGCAGAAACGTGGTTTCATTGGATGATGTGCGATACAAGGCGACAATTAAATCCGTCAGATCATTTTGCAAAGTGGACGGCGCTTCTTCGATGATCGGTTCGACCATGTCTAAAATTGTGGGGAAATTGGCGTTGGTTGCATCTGCAATCATGGGCAGCAGGGCTTGAATGCCGTTTGTCCATGTTCGCATTCTTTCGGGGTGCAAATATTCGCGGACAAGGTTTATGAATTGGATGGGTGTTTCTTTCCGCATCCGTGTCAGGCTGGTTGAGAGCAGCGCCGAGCGCACATCTGCATCGCGGACTTGTTGAGTCCAGGCGCTGAGACGCGGAAGCAGGCGTTCTTCCTGCGGGGGGATTCTCCCCAACAAAAACGCCGCCAGCAGGCGGGTTTCAAGCGCGCCTTCATCCCATAGAATATCAGCCAGGTCGAGCGCAAATTCAGGGTTGGCTTCTGCCACGGCGCGCAGTTCGTTTTCAATTTGCGTCAACACTGCGGGCGGTGTGCGATAGGTTTTTAGGTTGGAGCCGGGCGCAACGTTTTCTTTTGTTCTTAATGTATGGTTGACATAAAACTCAAGCATCTCACGTAAGTGCTTCATGAACTCATCTGGCAGAAAGAAAAAATCTGCAAGACGGTTTGCTTGTTTACGAAGGCGCGAGAGGTCTATGGCTGGCATAATTACCAATTACCAGTTACCAATTACGTCAAGTAATTGGTAACTGGTAATTATTTAATAGGCTTTGGCGAAATATACTTTTCTCTTCGAAGGCTTGCCGCAGACGATGCAGGTTCCTGCTTCGGTGGGCTGGTCAAAGGGGACGTTGCGGGTGGTGGCTTTGGTGTCTTCCTTGACCTTGGCTTCACATTCCTTCGATTCGCACCAGTAGGAAAATGCCCAGCCATCTTTGACGATATTCTTCAAGTCCTCGTAATCCTTGGGCGTGTGGATGTTTGCATCGCGGAATTCGGTGGCGCGCTTGAGGAGTGCATCCTGAATCTCGACCAGCAACCCGCTGACAGCGGAATCCAGACCCGCTTGGGGGACGAAGGATTTGCCTTCGCGTCCGGGCTTGTCACGGCGGGCGAGGGCAACCGATCCTTTTTCAACATCCTTGGGTCCGATCTCAATGCGGACAGGCACACCGCGCATTTCCCAATCGTTGAATTTGAATCCACTGCTGACGTTATCGCGGTCATCCATTTTGATGCGGATGCCGGCGGCTTTGAGTTCTTTGAAAATGCGGTCGGCAACTTCCATCACTTTTGCTTTTTCTTCAGGTGTTTTGAAGATGGGTACGATGACCGCTTGAATGGGCGCAAGGCGTGGAGGAAGCACAAGTCCCTGGTCGTCGCCATGCGTCATGATGATCGCGCCGATCATGCGGGTCGAAAGTCCCCACGAAGTTGTCTCGCAGAATTGCAGGGTGTTATTTTGATCGACGTATTGAATTTCAAAAGCCTTTGCGAAATTCTGCCCGAAGTAATGTGATGTGGCAGATTGCAGCGCCTTTTTATCCTGCATCATACCTTCGATGGAGGTTGTGATCTGCGCGCCCGCGAATCTTTCAGTGTCACTCTTGGTACCTTTGATGACTGGCAGCGCGGCTTCGTTGATGG
>JAIFKY010000028.1 GCA_020049345.1 Anaerolinea sp. | reverse complement strand
ACCACCATCGTGGATATGTGGCGGCACATGCACGGCAGCGCCAATGCGGCGGCGCAGTTGGGAATCCGCGCGGTGCTGGTTCCGTACGTGGCGGAGCATCCCGACCACGATTATTTTGAAACGCTCAAGACCAACGAGGCGCTGATCCAAAAATGGCACGGCGGCGCGGATGGCAGGGTCAACGTTTGGGTCGGGATGGAGCACATGTTCTACGCCACACCCGAAGCCTGGAAACGCGCCATCGAAATGGCAAAGCAATATCAAACCGGTTTTCACACCCACAGCAACGAAAGCAAATTCGATGTGGACGAAACCGCGCGGCGCTACAACATCCGCCCTGTGGAAGCGCTGGAAAAATTCGGCTTGCTCGATGCGCCCCGCACCCTGCTCGCGCATTGCGTCTGGCTCTCGGATCATGAGATCGAAATCCTTGCCGCACATAAAGTCGGCGTCGCCCACAACCCGATCAGCAACATGAAACTCGCCAGCGGCGCGGCGCGCGTGGTTGATCTGCTTGCAAGCGGCGTGGCGGTGGGACTCGGCACCGACGGCGAAAAGGAAAACAACAACCTCGACATGTTCGAGGAAATGAAGACCTCCTCTCTGCTGGCAAAACTTTCGCGGATGGATGCCGCCGCGCTGGATGCCTGGTCGGTCTGCCGCATGGCAACGGTCACGGGTGCGTGTGCTTTGGGATTGGATGACGAAATCGGCTCGATCGAAGTTGGCAAGCAGGCAGATTTGATCGCCGTCCGCACCGACACGCCGCGCATGACTCCGCTGATCACTGGTTCCGGTTCCGACGGGAATCTGCACCACAACCTTGTCCACGCCGTGCAAGGCGGCGACGTGGATATGACCATGGTCGCCGGCAAAATCGTCGTGGACGGAGGCAAACTGCTCACCGCCGATATTCAACAACTGATCGCCGATGCAAACAACGCAGTGCCCGATCTCTTCCGCAGGCGTGCAGAATGGCTCGCCGCGCATAAACCTGTCAACGCACTGGAACAGAAAAAAGTGTAGTACCTCCGCACGATATACGCCCCAAAGCCCGCGGCTATAATCGGTCAAAATCTTTTAGAGGAGGCACGGCATGTCATCGTTCGAAGAACAGGAAATCGCATTGCTCAGGCAGCGCGTCGTCAGGTTGGAGGCGCAGATGGAATTTCTTTTCAAGCATCTTGGGGTCAGCATGAACGAGGACGGAAGTACGGCGGTTGACCCACGTATCATCGAGGCATTGAAGAAAAATAATATCATCGAAGCCATCAAAATTTATCGCGAGAAAACGGGCGTGGGTCTGGCGGAAGCCAAATCTGCTGTGGAAGAGATCAACAGAACGCGGGGGTTTTAGTCCGCACCAACAAGTCAGCCCGCCGATTGGCGGGCTTTTTCTTTGCGGTACAATTGCCCGCATGATCCAACTTTCCAACCTCACCTATTACCCCATCAAAGCCTGCCGCGGATTTGACCTCACCGCATCGCGCATCGAGCGCATGGGGCTTACCAACGACCGTCGCATGATGGTCGTCACGCCCGATGGCGAGTTCCTCACCCAGCGTGAACATCCCAAACTGGCGCTGGTCACGCCGACGCTGGACAATGGCTCGGTTACACTCTCCGCGCCGAATTTTGATTCGCTGCACTTTGCAATTCAAAAATCAGGCACGCCCACGCAAGTCAACATTTGGAAAAGCAAAGGCGTGAACGCCATCGATCAGGGCGAAGAATCCGCGCAATGGCTTTCAGATTGGCTCGGCGTTTCAGTCCGCCTCGTGCATGTGGATGAGAAATTCAAGCGCAAATTAAATCCCGACTATGCCGTCAGCAACGAAGACCATACTGGATTTGCAGACGGCTACCCGATTCTGGTCATCTCGGAAGAATCGCTTCGCGACCTAAACTCCAGGCTGGATTCGCCTCTCCCGATGAATCGATTCCGCCCGAACATGGTCGTCAAAGGCTGTGAGCCTTTCGCCGAAGACACCTGGAAACGCATCCGCATCGGCGACGTGGAGATGGCGCTCGTCAAACCCTGTCCGCGCTGCGTGGTGACCACCACCGATCAAGATACGCTGGAGAAAAACAAGGAACCGCTCAAAACCCTGAGCGCTTATCGAATGCAAAATGGCGGCGCGATGTTCGGCATGAACGTCATTCCGCTGGGCGAGGGCGAGGTGAAGGTTGGGATGAGCGTGGAAATTTTGGAATAAACCTCCATCCTGAGCGCAGTCGAAGGACAGGTTGCCATAAAGTTTACATTTGCAAATCACCCTCGTTTCGACTACGCTCAGCGCGAAGGAAATAAAAACAATGACCAGCATTTCACGAAGAGATTTTTTGAAAATCAGCAGCGCGGCGCTACTTGGAATTTCCGCAAGCAAGTTCATCCCCATGCAGGCGGATGAACCTTATTTCACTGCGCCGCTAATCTGGAACGGAAGCCGAAAATTCAAGCGCATGGCATTCACGTACGACGATTGTTATTTGCTGAACAAAATGCAAGACTTGGAAGTTTTGTTAAATGAATACCCCGAATTCAAAGTGACTTTTTTCCCTGTCGGCTCAAAATTGCTCAACCTCGAAGAACAGGACAGCGGAATTTGGAAGCGGCTTGTAAAAAAAGGTCACGAGATCGGCTACCACACCTTCGACCATGTCAATCTCGGAGTCATGTCGCCAGCCACGGCGTTGATGGACTACGACAAATGGTACGGCGCGTTGACTCAGGTACTTGGCACAGAATACAACGTCCGCTTTGTGCGCCCACCGTACGACATCATCAGCTACACGATGGATGTCCTCTGCCAGGAGCGCGGACTGGTCGCGACGCTCTTCTCAATCGGCGGCGGCGGCGAACCTGATATCGTCACCAGAGCCATTCAAAAAGGCAAAGGCGGCGACATCATCCAGATGCACATCCGCACCCAGGATTACAACTCCAGCCTGCAAGTTTATCCCTGGCTGCGTGAAAACAACTGGGAACTGGTCACAATGAGTCAACTCTACGACGACTATCTGCGTGAGCAGGTCAATTCGGCGGACTGTGATGTGGATGCAGGAATGTCGCTAACGAGGACGTGCGTGGAGTGAGGGGGCGGGAAAGTAATAAGTAAAAAGTAAGAAGTGAGAAGTAATTGAAAAAAAGCGTGCTTCGGAAGAAATAATCTCTTTCGAAGCACGCTTCCTAATCACCTGATTACCTAACCACATCCTGAGAATACTTATCTGCAAACAACGCGGGTTGCCCGCCTGTGTGCCAGAACAAAACGGTTTCGTCCTTCTTGAAGTATCCCTTGCGGATCAGGTCAATCATGCCAGCGGCGGCGCGTCCCGTGTAAACGGGGTCAAGCAGAAGTCCTTCGTTGCTGGCAAATAATTTGATGGCTTCGCGCTCACCTTCACCGAAGACTCCGTAGCCTGCCTGACAATAATCGTCATTTGCCAGCACATCGTCACCTGTGAACTCAATGCGCTCACCGATTTTTTCACTAGCGTGCGTGGCAAGCGCGGAGACATTTTTCTTGAGGTCAGCCACAGACTCGTCAATGCTAATTCCCAACGCCTTGCCTTTGAATCCAAACAGGCGCTGACCAAGGACAATCCCCGCATGTGTGCCGCCCGAAGATGTGCCAAAGATAATCCAATCGGGATTTACATTTTGCCTAACCAGCTCTTCCATCGCAAAGGTATATCCCATCGCGCCTGTCGGGCTTGATCCGCCGTACGGCACGAGATAGGGTCTTCTCCCTGCAGCAACAGCATTGTCAAAAGTTTCCTGCAAAATGCGGTCACGGTCTTTGCGGTCTGCCACGGTGATTATTTCCGCGCCGAAGAGTTGGTCAAGTAGGAAGTTTGCAGACGGCTGTGATGGTCTCTCGCCTGTCAGTACCAGAGTACAGTCAAAGCCAAATCGCGCGGCGGCGGCAACCGTCTGTCGGCAGTGATTCGATTGAATCGCGCCCGCAGAAATCAACATATCCGCGCCCTGCTCTTGTGCTTCCGCTACCAGAAATTCCAACTTACGGGTCTTGTTTCCACCAAAGGCAAGCCCCGTCTGGTCGTCGCGTTTGACGAGGATACGCGGTCCACCGAGGACAGCGCTCAGCCGCGGCAGTTCTTCGATGGGAGTGGGAAGATGGGCAAAGTTTAGTCGGGCTATGTTGTGAGTCATGGGTTCTCCTATTGGGTAATTGGTAAATAGTAAATAGTAATTACCAATTACCCAATTACTAATTACCTTCAAGACGTTGCTTTACTTTATCTTTTCCCCTCGACCGCATCACATCCAGCACACGCGGCATGACTTCTGCGTACAGTTTATACCAAAGTTTGGTTGGCGCAAAATCATACGCGCCCAAAGTACGAACCACTTCCCCGCCCAAGCCTTCTTTGAAGCGGTACACACCCCACATCGAGTCGCTTTCGTCGAAGGTTTCAGGCGCGCCCCACAGGTCATAGGCAGTACATCCATTTGCTTTGGCGCGTTTCATGGCTTCCCATTGCAAAAGATAGGTCGGCATTTTTTCGCGGTGGAGGTTGCGCGACATGCCGTAAACGTAATACGCCCGTCCTGCGAACATGAACAGGAAAATCGCGGCGACGGGTTCGTTATTTACTTCGGCAATCAGGGGAATGGCGGAAGGCGTAATTGGTAATTGGTAATTGGTAATGAACAACTTCCAGACGGTCATGTAATAATTTTCGTCGCGGATGACAAAGCCGTCGCGGATGCTAGTTTCGGCGTACATTTTGTAAAGCATGGGCAAATCGTCTGCCATGCCTACACGCAAAGAAACGCTCTTCTTTTCGGAGAGGCGGATGTTGTAGCGGGTTTTGGGTTTCATCCGCGCCAGCATTTCTTCTTCGGTGGCGGATAAGTCAATAAGGACTGTATTGCGGAATTGGATTTGGTCTGACGAGTAAACCCACCCCCTGCGAGATAATTCCGCGCTCACGGCTTGACCATTGTTTTCTATGACCTCTTCCTCGCTGTTGGGGACTCCGCGCCCAAGCACGATGTCTGGGTCAATTTTTAGGAAGATGGCGCCCTGTTTTTTGGCGAAGGTTTGCAAATCATTCAGCACGCGAGTTCGCAGAGGGACGTTATCCCAATCCAGCAAAGGTCCCTTCGGTGCGTACAAAATAGACAGGCGTGCGGCAAATCCGCGGTTGAGGATTTGTTTTTTGAGAATAAGACAGGCGGCGGAACAGTTATTGGTAAATGGTAATTGGTAATTGGATGAGACGTGAAATTTTCCGTCATCGGTCCAGACAGCGTAATATGGAGTCCAACCGTACTTCGCCTTGACCTGTCCCCACTCGTAGGTTTGGAGGAAGTGCGGGTTGGGAAGTTTTGAAATCAGTTCGTTCCAAATATTGTTCGCCACTATTCTCTATTCCCTATGTACTTCGTGTAAAGCCAATACAAGAGCGGATTGTAAACCCTGTCCACAGCCTGGGCTGCGCGTTTGACTTCGCCGCCGAATCCGCGTTTGAAGCGGTAGACGCCCCAGAGTCCATCGTGGCGGGACTCGAAGTTGGCTTCAAGGGTTTCTTCATTTTCGTCGGGAACGCCCCAGAGGTCGTATTCTTCACAGCCGCGCGCCTTTGCCCAGCGGATGGCTTGCCATTGCAAAAGATAGGTTGGCATTCGGTTGCGCTCGTGGTCGTTGGATGCGCCGTAGACATACCATGCGCGTTTCCCGTTGGCGAAAACTATCAGCGAGGCAAGCGGTTTGCCTTCGTATTCGGCGACTAATAATTCGCATGTCCCTTTGGGGTGGAATAACTCGTAGGCGCGTTGATAATATTCTTTGGAATGCACGCCGAAGTTGTCGCGTCCGCCTGTGACGGTCATCATTTCGTGGAAGGCGGGGATGTCATCCCATGCGCGGACGGTGATTCCTT
>JAIFKY010000205.1 GCA_020049345.1 Anaerolinea sp. | reverse complement strand
ATACCGTTTCGTCTAGCGAGTCTGTAGTTTATATCGCCAGCATTCGCCGCATGTTGAAATTAGCCACAAATTGACTTAAGAAACACTCTCTTAGAGGTTGCGTTTTTTTTAGTCCAAGTTTGTACGAGAAAAGAGCATTAACCACAGAGATTTTTAATAGTTTTTTCTCAGTGATCTTCGTGCTCTCTGTGGTGAAAAGCCTTTAATAAACACCTAGAGGCTGTTTATTTCTCTGATAGATTCAAGACTGAATCTGTCCTTATTATTTGTACGAGATTAAAAGTTGAAAGGTGTTTGTAAAGTATTTTTGACAACATCAATGTCTTTTATTATATACTGTAATGGAATTAACACCTTTTTGCAACGAAGTTGATATTTGTTGTACCCATTTTTTGTACGCATTCTGTAAAAAAGGAGAATTGATTATGTTGAAGCAAAAAAGATTGACCGTCCTTTCAATGGCTGTCATGTTGGCTTTGCTGGCTGCTGCAATTATGCCAATGTCAGCCCTGGCTGATGATGGCGTGCCGCCAGTGGATGTCCCTGCCGCCGAGGAAGTCGTTCCCCCAGTTGTGGAAGAAGTAGTTCCCGCTGTGGAAGAAGTGGTTCCCGTTGTGGAAGAAGTGGTTCCCGTTGTGGAAGAAGTGGTTCCCGTTGTGGAAGAAGTGGTTCCCGCTGTGGAAGAAGTAGTCCCCGCTGTGGAAGAACCGCAGACCGTCTCTGAGGTTTTGGACGAAGTACCGGCGGGCACAGAAGTTGTCGTGCTGGATGAAGCCGGCGAAGCCCTGCCCCTCGCTTCGGCTGACGCCGCTGAGGCAATTTTGGTCAGCGACCCGATGTGGTGTCCAATAGGAGATACCCCCGGCGACATAGATTGTACAAGTGGATATAATAATGTTAAAGATTTGATCGGTGGCATTAGCGGCTACTCGGGCGCGGGGACGATTTACTTCACAAGTACCTATACCCCACACGCCGATGAAATTACTGCAGGTTTCGTTGAAATCAACAGTTCATCTTTTGCCCTCCTGACCGCGCTCACACTTCAAGGCGGCTGGAATGGGTTAACCTTGGGAAGTTTTGCTCTCTCTGGCAACACAACCTTTACCCTACCTGTTCAGGTCTCTTGGGGCGCCAATAATGTAACCATCAACAATATCACGGTTTCTAACGTAAACAATGTAGCAAACAATGCATTGACTGTCAACAGCACTGGTGATGTTGCTTTAAATAATGAGCAAACAATGCATTGACTGTCAACAGCACTGGTGATGTTGCTTTAAATAATGTAACTGTCAGCAGCAACAATATGGATTCAGATGCCAGTTCCACTAGCGGAGCAGGCGGAGCCTATATTGAGACTACAAAAAATGTGACGGTTAACAATAGCACATTTAATTCCAATGCCAATGTTGGCACTGGACATACTGGTCAATCATACGGCTTGTACATTGAGTCCGATGGAATTATCACTTTAAACAATGTCACAGCCAATTACAACATGGGAGACGGTGTTGATATTGACAAGAAAACCACCGGACCTACCAGCGTGACGGTTTCAAACAGCACCTTCAACTTCAATACCTCCACTGCGAAGAATCTTGCTGGCGATCTTTACGGCGATGGTCTCTGGATTGACAACGTCCAAGGCGATGTCACACTCAATAATGTGACCGCAATGTACAACTCCCAAAACGGTGTTGAGGTCGGCTCGGTAAGCAATGAAGGTAAAGTTGGCAATGGCGCAACCGGCAATATAACCGTCAACGGCGGTACCTTCGCTTACAACGGCAATGATGGTTTGCATCTAAACGCCGATAAAAGTATCACGCTGAATGGCGTCAGCACCTACGGCAACCGAGATGACGGCGCCGAGTTATGCGCCGGACAGGACATCAATATCAACGGCGGTAATTACTACCAGAACACTTATGGCACGTACATCCGCTGTGGTAATAACGTTAATAGTTACTACGGCAACTGGTGGGGTAACTATTACTGGGGTTACTACTGGGATTATCCTTACTGGGGCGGGAATTACTACGGCTACTATGGTAATTACTGGAATGGCTGGGCATTGCCGATTTGGGGCAACGTCACAATCAGCAATATCTATGTAGACGGCTATTTCATGCCAAACTACAGTTCATATTACAGTTTCTACAATAGTTATTACTACGGCTACGGCTGGAATCCCAACCCCTACTACGGCTGGGGCAGTGGCTACTGGTACTGGCGCTGGTTTAGAAAATACCAACCTGTTGTACAGACCAAACCCATGACTGTGGAAACCACGCCTTTGACAGAAGAAGAGCTTCCCGAAGCGCTTCCTGAAGACAAGACCTTTGCAGACGCCTTTGAATTGAAGACCGACGGCGGCGCACCTGGTGAAGTGGCGAAAGCCTCCTTCGATGCTCCCGCAGATTTGGCAGATGGCGACACCGTCACAGTCCTTTCCTGGGATGGCACAGAATGGACGGAAGTTCCCTCTGAGATCGTAGATGGCAAGGTTGAATTCAAGGTTGAAGGCTCCGGCACATTTGCGCTGGCAACCCCATAGCCTGACCTGTCGTAAACATTTTATATTCAGTTTGAAAAGAGGGACGGCAGATGCGCCGTCCCTCAATTTTTTTAGACGTAACGCTCCCAACTCGGACAATCCGAAACTAAAAAGGATTCAACCACAAAGGAATACAAAGGAAAACCTAAAAAAACTTTGTGACCCTTCGTGGTTCAAAAAATGCTTGTCGCTCCGCGAAAAGCAAGCATTTAACTTCTAAGTCCTATAAGTTGCGCCAGCAGTTCCCAGTATGGAAAAATTAACATCAACCAAAGTTACGCAACGCATCATAAATTGGTTCAGGTATAATTCCAAAGTTGATACTCCCCTACAAACTGGCAAGTATTTTTTTTGAAAACGGAACCCCATGAAAAATAAAACCCTCATGTCCCTCTCTCTTCTTATTATTTTCCTGCTGACCGCCTGTGGCGCAAAAACAGCCGCGCCAACGGCAGAAGCCGCCGCGCCTGTTGCCACCGTCGCCGTTGATCCATGTTCCAAGGAAAACCTGCCCGGCGAAGTGAACAAGATCAACGACCTGATGCGCGAGTTTGACGACTACTCCAGGCTTGCATCCAGCACGCCGCAAGATCAACTGGTGCAGGTTATTCCGCCCTTGCAGGAAGTACGCCGACGGGCGCAGTCTCAGGAACCGCCGGAATGTCTGATGAACTTAAAGGTATTGCAACTCAAGCACATGGATACCGTGATTGAGATTTTGATGGTGTTTATGAGCAACTCTCAGGATTCAAACGTCAACCAAGGAATCACACAGGCGCGTGATTTGCACATGCAATATGATGTGGAGATCGCGCGCCTGCTTGGGCTGACGCTGGTGCCGGCGCCGACGGCAAACCCTGCCGTACCCGTGGCAACCATCCCCCCAAGCGCCACCGGATTATCGATCCTCAACCCCGGACCAAATGGAGTCGTCCTGATCTCGTCGCCTGATTCCGCTGCGGGTGGGGTGGCAACGCTGGCGGCGGGACTCACCGCTGTGGCATTTGGACAAACCGCCGACGGCTTGTGGATCCAAGTTGAAGTCCCCGGACAGCCCGGACAAAAAGCCTGGGTTGACGCATCACTCGTGCAAGTCTCAGGACAATTGCCAGTTGTAACGCCGTAAAATTCTAAAAAAAAACATCAAACAGGAAAACATTATGAAAAATCGTTTTTACGCAATTGCTTTGATTATTCTGACTGCCGCGCTTTTGCTCGCCGCCTGCGGACAACAAGCCACACCTGTTGTTGAGCCTACTCAAACGCCCATCCCCGCCACCGCCACGCTTACATCCACACCCGATCCCTGTTCGCAGGAAAATGTCATCGTTGCCATCCAGGCAGTACACCGCCTGATGCGTGAATTTGACGATGCCTCAGCCTTGTCTGCCAACACCACACGCGAACAGTTGAAGCCGACCATTGCCGACCTGCAACGCATCCGCCGCGACGCCGAAGATCAAAGCGTTCCCGTCTGTTTGCGGTCGCTCAAGGAATTACAACTGACGCACATGAATACCTTCATCCAGACTTTGATCACATTCATGGGCGGCGCAGATCAAGAGTCAGTCAATCAGGGCATTGGGCTGTCGCGCCAATTGCATGATCAATACATGATCGAAATGGCGCGACTGCAAGGCGTAACCATTCCCGCAACCCCCAGCCCCGAACCCACGCTTGTCGATCCCAAAGCCACCCCCGGAACCGAAGTTCCCACGCCCTCGGTTGCCATCGTCACCAACCCGGGACCAGGCGGCATCAACATGCGCCTCACTCCCTCGCTTGACGGGCAAACTGTGGGAATGTTAGCCGTGGGACAATCTGCGCTTGCCCTAGGCCAAACAGACAACGGAGCCTGGATCATGATCGAAGTTCCCAGCCAGCCGGGGCAAACTGCATGGGTCTACACTGCGCTGGTTCAATCCAGCGGACCGGGACCTTTGCCGGTGATTAGCGCCGCGCCATAATTCAGATAAGCCAAAACGAAACAAAAGCGGACGTTGAGAAACGTCCGCTTTTGTTTTATCCAGCCACATTCAATTCCTGATAGTAGCGATCCAGCCAAAGGTTGGACCAACCCCAGAGAGTTGAATCCAGTACTATTTTTTTTACTTCGTTACGTGTCATTTTGGCTTCGCTTTCAAATACTTGCGCATTGTGGCGGCTGACAGCCAACGTGCGGATGGCGAACATTAAGGGGAAAATACAGCCAAGTCGTATGCCGTGCTGCCACCACGGCAGGGATTTTACATATTGCAATGCCTGCCTAAGATGACGTTCCGCCTTGTCGGTCATCAGATCCAAAACTTTTAGAGCCTGCTCGCGGTGTTCGGGGTCAAAGAGTTGTTCTTTTGTGAGCCCCATATCGAGCATAAATTTTTGGGGGATGTAGACCCATCCGCGATCATAGTCTTCGCGGATGCCGCGGATGACGTTCACAGTTTGAAGCGCCAGCCCAAATTCGCGCGCCAGCGGCATAATCTCTTTTTCCTTGCGGCGAATGGTGATTGAATACCATGCGAATAATTGGGTGATTAAATACCCAACGCGCCCAGCCACTTCAAACATGTAATCGTCGAGGTCTTTTTCGTCGTTGACGGTTGGTCCCTGTTTTGTCCAGCGCGCCATGCCCAATGTGCAGTTGATCACATGGTGGATAATGATCTCCTGGACTGCGTAAGGCAGGGAATGCAGGTGCCGCATTATTTCTTTTGCGTGATGCGCCACAATTGCATCAGGGTTATTGGTGTCGGCGCTTGTCAATTTGCTGGTGAGCGTTTCAACATCTTTCGTTTCACGCAGAATATTTACCCATAGATTCAACAAGATCACTTTTTCGTCAGATTCCATCTCTTCATTGTCTTCAAGATAATCTGAAACCCTTAAGAGCAAATAGGCAATCGTGGTTGCGTCACATAGAATGCGCGGCAGGCGCTCAATGCCAAGCGCAAATGTACGGCTGGTGATTCTTAGCAAATCTTTTGAATTCATAAGACTATCCTTAACTTCAAGATTTATATTTATAACCCGCCTTTTATCATTTGGTAATGATTCAAAAATAAGAGGCTGTTTAATAAGTGGCAAATTACCGCAGATGAACGCGGATAAAAGTGATTCAAGTGGATGAGAGATTGTTTAATAAGCCCGCTTTTTGACCACAAAGGCACGAAGTCTCAAAGACTCGAATGGAAAAACTTTGTGGCTTTGTGTCTTTGTGACTTCGTGGTGAAGATATTTCAAAAGGTGACTTCGTGGTGAAGATATTTCAAAAGCCATGAAAATGGGCATTTGAAATATTGATAATCATTTTGAAACGAATCATTCTTGACAAATTAGAACAACTGTTCTATATTAGGGCAAGTCGTTCTTTTCTTCCATGTGGTTCCAACAGGAGATTTCCCATGAACCGTTCCCTCAACATTCAACTGCTGCCGTTTTTGAAAAGCGCCTCACTCAAACGCGGGGCAATCTTTGGCAGTATTCTGATCAGCGCCCTGCTTTCCTTTGAGTTGTTCAACTTTGGCACAACTTCATTTGCATTGCAGGATGTGCTTGGCAATCTCAAATTTGCGGGTATTCAGTGGTCTACCATGCTTGCTTTTGCCTTCTGCGGCATGGACTTTGCCGGTATTGCGCGCATCTTCACCCCCGAACAGGGACGCGATGAGCCGGCTGAGGTTTGGTACCTGTTTGGCGCGTGGCTGCTTGCGGCCGCATTCAACGCCATGCTGACCTGGTGGGGCGTTTCGGTGGCAATTCTCAATCACAACGCCGTCGGCGGATCGCTGGTCGGGCAGGCGGTCATGATTAAAGTTGTGCCGATCTTTGTGGCGATCATGGTCTGGTTGATACGGGTCTTGATTATTGGAACCTTCTCTGTGGCGGGCGAGCGTCTCTTCACAATCGCAGACGCGGGACAACGTCCGGTTTCCTATCAAAATAATTCACCCCGTCCAGTTGCGGCTCAACCTGCTTTTCGACCAGCCCAGGGCGTTGCCTCAAACCTGCCTGTCGCCAACAACTATCCCCGCCCTGCGCCCAAGCCGCGCCCCACGCCCGTACCGGCGGGCTATGCCATGAGCCGCCCCGAACCAACGTATCACCCTGTGGGCATGACCGCCATGAGCCGCAGTGATCAAAACTCTTCATCAGTACGGAGGTAGAAAAAATACTTTAGTTTCGCAATGCTCTCCACATCCAACCGCTGAGACGTCCGCAAGGGCGTCTCATGCGTTAATGGGAGTGACTAAAAGAATGGGCTATGAGGACCTCTTACCACAGAGGTTTTCTCCGTGAGTTCTGTGGTCTTTGTGGATAAATCTTTTGGCAAGCCCACGAGGTTAGCCACTCCTGCGTTAAGTTGCAACCAATTCCTCCTTGGCGACGTATGTTTGCCTGAAGGAGAATTTAATATGAAAGCTAAAATTATTACAGCATTTCTTGCACTTACGCTTGCCACTCTGGCTTGTGGATCTAATATTGACCTGCCCAAGGCTCCCACGCCCGGATCCGATATTGTGGATGAGATCACAGTTCCAGTTCCCAAAACTGATGAGGTAAGCCTGCGCCTTGCATTCGGCGCGGGCGAGATGACCCTGGGGCCTGGCGCAAAAAAACTTGTGGAAGGGACAGCCACCTACAACTACGCCGCATTCAAGCCCAAAGTTAATATTGATGGCGGCAATGTGCAAATCCAAATGAGTAAAGTTGATTCGATTCCGTCCTTTGATAACCTCAAAAATAACTGGGATCTCAAACTCGGCGAAACCCCAATGGACTTGACGATTGAATCCGGCGCGTACGATGGAACTTTTGAGTTTGGTGGACTTGCGTTGAACAACCTGACCATAAAAGATGGCGCGGCAAATGTGGAACTTACTTTCTCTGAATCCAACCTGGTTGAAATGTCTACATTTCGTTATGAGACAGGCGCGTCAAACGTAAAGATGAACGGGCTTGCAAATGCCAATTTCGACATCTTTGATTTTTCGTCGGGTGCGGGTGATTACACCCTGGATTTTTCAGGCGAGTTACAGCGTGATGCCTCGATCAAAATCTCCAGCGGATTTAGCAACATCATTGTGGTTATCCCTGAAGATGTGGACGCAGTCGTCACGGTGGATAGCGGCGCTTCCAATGTTAATGCAGGTTCAAACTGGAAAAAGAATGGGGATGTGTACAAACAGAAGGGCGAAGGTCCAACGCTGACTTTTGTGATTGAGATCGGCGCTGGAAATGTGACGCTGACAAAATAGAAATTGCGTTTTCATTTTTTGCTGGGAAAGCCCATGTCACTTTGCTGATGTGGGCTTTTTTTCGGGTGGATTCTGCTTTTTGGAACAGTACCCTTTGCCGGTTTTGAAAAAGAGTCGAGCGGTTCCCGGGGATCCGCTAAAAAATTCAGAGCGAAAGGTCACAATTTATCCATGACCTCCATCACTTGCCTTGTGCCGCATTGCACTATAAAATCGTGTATGTCGGTAGGAATTACCCGTTTTTATTAGAAGAGGAAAGTATGCAAATTACACGTCAGGCAGATTATGCAGTTAGAGCAGTGCTTCACCTTGCCCGCAGCGGTGATCAGCGCATTGCCACCAATATGATTGCGGAAGAACAACACATTCCGCCATCTTTTCTGGCCAAGATTGTTTCACAGTTATCCATTGCGGGTCTGCTGCATACTTCGCGTGGTGCGCGTGGCGGCGTGACGCTGGCTCGCACCCCAAAAGATATTTCACTGCTTGAAGTTATTGAGGCAATTGATGGCCCCATTCAACTCAACGAGTGTGTCGGTGAAAATAACACATGTTCATTCGACGATAATTGCCCGTTGCGCCCTGTTTGGCAGGAAGCGCACACCCAATTGGTAACCCGGCTAAGAAGTACAAATTTTGCCGACATGATGAAAAAAGATTCTTTTTCCATGTAAATTACGTGAGTTCCATGAAGCCTCTCGGCTATAATAGCCGAGAGGCTTTTTCATTTCACAAATCAAGGAAGAAGACCATGAACAATAGACGAGCATTTTTTATTGTCCTGACATATTTGGCGGTGATCACCGCCTGCGTTGTGCCCACAGGATTGCCAACCGCATCTGCGCCGGTTGTTACCGCGCCGACAGTTGATACGGGGCGAATAGCAGTGATGGTGGCTGAGACAGTTTCTGTTGCCATCACGCAGACCGCGCAGGCACAGCCTACCGCCACGTTGATGCCTGCCGCAACAGCCACAGCCCAGGCTACATCCACTGCCACGCCCACGCCGGCGCCGACCGAAACAGCCGCTGCCACGGCAAGTCCATCGCAAAGCACGTTGACCAGGCAGGTGGATGGCTCGACGTTGTTTGCAGATGACCGCGCCGGATACGAGATCAAACTGCCCGCAGGCTGGATGGCGGTGCGGATCAACGAGAAGGAATATCAGGATGCCCTTGCGCTAAAAGAAGCGTCCAACATTGTTGTTCAACAAGCCCTGCTCAGTGTTCAATCTGAAAATCCGAATGTGTTTCGCCTGCTTGCCCTTGATACGCAAGCCGCGCACATTCAAAATGATTTTGTGACCGATATGCGTTTTGCTTTTGAGGAAGGCAAAAACATATCCCTGAGTTCAGACGCAGACTTGCAAGCCATTGCCCAAAAGATATCCGCTTCGGCGGCGGTTTTCAGGTTTGAGGTGACTTCGGTAAAAGTTGTCACTTTAGCCAGCGGAATGCAACTTGGCATGATCGAAGCCAAAGCGTCGTTCACGAATCCATCCGGCGCGGAGGTGGGCGTTTATCAAAAGCAGGTATTTTTCAATGCAAAGACGGGGACGCAGTCCATTATTTTCACAACCGTATCCGACTTGAAAGATACCCTTCTGCCCGCATTTGATGCGATGGTTGAGGCGATAAAAGTAAAGTAAAAAGTGAGAAGTAAAAGGAGTTGATTGTGTTCATTCATCGCGGTTTAATCTTTTATATATTTTTTGCCCTTGCTGTCTCTTCTTGCGCGACGAAACCGCCAATAATGACACGTTCCACATCCATGCCATCATCCACAATGATAGAGCCAGCAAAGGCTGTGTCTAACGATATTAAAATTTATGACCTTCCAAAAAATGAATCAGAAGATCCCAGAAAAGTGGGAAGCTATGCTTTTCCAAATGCCGGGTATGAAATTGGCTTTTCAAATAATTGGAGCGTAATCCCTATTGCACGCGATGCGCTTGATGGCGCATACCAGAAATATAAAGAGCAAAGTCCCGAGTTGGCAGATTTTATCAACGGATATTCAAATATTTTCCTTGCGGAAAACTCGGAAGCGCAATACGCGTTATTTGCAGTTGACTCTTCTCCCGAAAGACTTGCTAAAGGCAAAACAGTTGGTTTATTTGTCAGTCAGTACACTGACCCCAAGAGAGTCGCTGTGCCGTTGGATGAGTATGTCGCCATTTTTTTAAACGATACATCCAGCCAACTTGATGTAAAAAATGTAGTTCAAGTTTTTTCAGATACTGGAGTTCCAATTGCTGTCATACAATCAAATCTCAAACAACAAAATTCGTCAGGTCAAACTGTTTATCTCTCATACATTCTCATTAACACTGGGAAAGCATATTTGGAAATTGTTGTGCAGACTTTTGATCCTTCTTTTGATGTGTTGGATTACCTTCGATTAACCCTGCGTTCCATTAACTACATTGAACTGGCACAACCAAGCCCAACACCACAGCCAGCCTGGGGACAGACAACAGTCTTTACGCTCAACCATCTTTCAGACGGAAAGACTGAATTTACTGATACAACAAATGGCTATCGAATTACATTCCCGCCCGATTGGTACATTGTGGACTATTCTGGCGGGACAGAACAAGATCAGAAAAATGCTGACAGCGTTGCCAATTACATGCAATCAAGTGCCGGGGCGCTTATTAGCAGTTCTGTCCAAAAGGTCGGGAGTAATATAGTTTCCATTGCTTATGCAGATAATATCAATCAGGGAACCTGGAATGGATATGCTCCTCATGTTGATATTTTTAACCCAACGACTCTGAATGCTCCTTTTGATGCGGAAGCATTTGTTCGCGGTCTCGTAAAAAGGGATACGGGTCAACCAAATGTCAAAGTTTTGCAGGCTGCCGTTTATAAGATCAACGATATAGAAATGTCATTACTGGTCGAAGTCTACAAAGAGCCTAACAACCCTGTATTTATTTATGCTGTTGGAGTTAACTTCCCAGCCAAGAATTCAATAATCCCATTGAGTATGTATTATTATTCTGAGAAGGAAAAAAATAATGTATTAGATTATTTTCAGCCGATTATTGATTCGATTGAATTAGTAAAGTAAGTAAAAAGGAGACTAACCCATGTCCACATCTCGCGTAGTCCGCGCGCCGCGCGGCACACAATTGACTTGCAAGAACTGGCTCTCCGAAGCCGCCTACCGCATGATCCAAAACAATCTTGATCCTGAAGTAGCGGAAAAGCCCGAAGACCTCGTTGTCTACGGTGGACGTGGGAAAGCCGCGCGCAACTGGGAATCGTTCGACGCGATTCTTGAATCGCTCAAGAACTTGGAAGAGGATGAAACGCTGCTCGTGCAATCGGGCAAGCCGGTCATCGTGTTCAAGAGTCACAAGGATGCGCCAAAAGTTTTGATCGCAAACTCAAACATCGTGCCGCATTGGGCGACATGGGAAAAGTTCGATGAGTTGGATAAAAAAGGACTCATCATGTACGGGCAGATGACCGCCGGCTCGTGGATTTATATTGGCACGCAGGGAATTTTGCAGGGAACTTACGAAACCTTCGGCGCGCTTGCCAAACTCAAAGGCTGGGATTCGCTCAAAGGTAAATTCGTCCTCACCGCCGGTCTGGGTGGAATGGGCGGCGCACAACCTTTGTCCATCACCATGAATGAGGGCGTTGGCTTGGTCGTTGAAGTTGACCCCGAACGCGCCGAACGCCGCCGCGCCATCGGCTACATTGACATGGTCGTGGATAACCTCGAAGAAGCCATGACCCTCGTGGAAGAATTCAAGCAAAAAGGAATTCCCAAATCCATCGGGTTGATCGGCAATGCGGCAGATGTTTATTCCGAACTCTTCGCGCGCGGCGTAATTCCCGATGTGGTCACTGACCAAACCTCGGCGCACGAAGCCTTATTTTATGTGCCATCTGGATTAAGCGTCACCGC